>CBDUNQ010000148.1:0-5889 GCA_965368625.1 uncultured Gammaproteobacteria bacterium | reverse complement strand
CGTGAGTGACCGCGACTTCATCATTGAATTCAATGCCTGCGCGGCGTTGATCATGACCCATCTCTCGCGCTTTTCGGAAGAATTGATCCTCTGGTCTTCGGCGCAATTCGACTTCATCGATTTGCCGGATCGATTCTGTACCGGCTCCAGCATCATGCCGCAGAAAAAGAATCCCGATGTACCGGAACTGGTGCGCGGTAAAACCGGCCGGGTATTCGGTCACCTGATGGGCCTGTTGACGCTCATGACGGGGCAGCCCCTGGCCTATAACAAGGATAACCAGGAAGACAAGGAACCCTTGTTTGACAGCATCGATACGGTAAAAGGCTCCTTGCGGGTGTTTGCCGATATGATGCCGGCCCTGCAAGTGAAACCGGAGAGCATGCTCACGGCAGCGCGCAGTGGTTTTTCCACCGCCACGGATCTCGCTGATTACCTGGTACGCAAGGGCTTGCCCTTTCGCGATGCCCATGAAGTGGTGGGCCGCGCCGTGCGCTTCGGCATCGAACAGGGGCGTGACCTGGCGGAATTGAGCCTGGCCGAGTTACAGCAGTTTTCCGCCATTGTGGGGGAGGATGTGTTCAGTGTGCTGACCCTGGAAGGGTCCGTGGCGGCACGAAATCATCTGGGGGGGACGGCACCCGAGCAAGTCCGCTCCGCCATCGTGCGTGCCCGGCAACGACTGGGCGAGGAATAAGCCGGTCCGCGGAGGTCAGCCGGCGGCTTGATGATCGAAGCGCTGCCCTTCCGGCGGCGCCGGATCAATGCCGGGCTTGGGCTTGCCCAGGTAATAGCCCTGAACATAATCCACGCCCAGGCGGCCCACCAGTTCGTATACCTGTTCGTTTTCCACAAATTCCGCCACGGTGCGGATGCCCATGCCGCGTGCCACATCCACCAGGGCCTTCACAAACAGTTTGTCGGCATTGTTTTGATGGATTTCCCGAATGAAGCTGCCATCGATCTTGAGTATATCCACGCGCAAGTGTTTCAGGTAGGAGAAGGAGGAAAAGCCCACGCCGAAATCATCCAGGGATACATGGCAGCCCAGTTGCCGAATGCGGGCAATGAATTCCATGGCATCGTTGAGGCGTTCACAGGCAGCAGTTTCCGTTACCTCAAAGGTGAAGCGCTCTGGCGGTACGGCGGATTCGCGTACTTCCCGGGCAATGTGCTCAAACATGGCTTCATTGCCCACGGACATGCCGGAGAGGTTGATGGAAAAGCCGGCTTCGGGATTCACGTCGCGGTGTTCGGCCAGATAGCGGATGGCCTTGGTGACCACAATTCGATCCACTTGATCGATGAGGCCGAACTGTTCCGCGGTGGGAATGAATTTTCCGGGCGGGAACAGGGTGCCACCGGGTTCTTTCATGCGCACCAGCACTTCATAGTGATGCACGCGCCCGCTATTGACGCTCACAATGGGCTGGAACGCCAGGACAAACATGTCGTGTTCAATGGCTTCCACCAGGCGATCGCGCCAGGCCAACTGGGAATTCATGCGTTCCCGGGACATGGCCACTTCATCATAGAGCATGACGCGGTTACGCCCGGCATCCTTGGCGGCATACATGGCGGTATCGGCCTTGGCCAGTAATTCCACCGGTGCCGTGCCCTGCTCCGGAAAAATGGCGATACCGATACTGGCCGAGAGATTCACTACCCGGCCACTGAGCTTGGGCTTCAGGTCCTTGACGCGGTCCAGCAGTTGCTGCGCCTTTTCCATGGCTTGTTCCGTGCCCATGGTGGGAAAGGCCAGGGCGAATTCATCGCCACTGAGGCGTGCCAGCAAATCTTCATTACGGGACATGCGTTTGAGCAGGCCGGCCACTTGCACAATGATTTCATCGCCGGCGGAATGACCGGAGGTATCATTGATGAGTTTCAGATGGTCCAGGTCGATAAGGACCAGTGCGCCGGATTGGGAGCCGCGTTCCACACGACGGATTTCATGCTCCAGGTCCTTGAGGAAACGGCTGCGGTTGCTCAATCCGGTAAGATGATCCTGGTTGGCCAGCACCATCATGTGCTGTTCGTCCTGTTTGCTCTTGGTGATATCACGGGCGGTGCCGCGATATCCCTTGTGCTGCTCCCCCTCGCGCACTGCCATGGCATTGCGGCGTAGGCAAGGCCGGTCACCTTCGCTATCGGTGACCCAGCATTCCACATCCTTGAAGTTGTGCAGATCATGCTGGCCGGGGCGCAGCAGGGACATCACCTCGGAAAGGTTATTGCCGGGAAACACATCGGTGAAGGTGCGACCCAGTAATTGTTCGGCGGCGAAGCCGAGATTGTCGCGCACGGTTTCTGAAACAAAGGTGAAACGACCATTGCGGTCGGTTTCCCATAACCAATCGGACGAACTGCCGGCAAAATCATGGAAACGCTTGCGACTGCGCTCCACTTCGGCGCGCGAAGTGGTGAGGCTCGCCATCATGCCCTTGAAGGAAGTGGCCAGCTCCCCCAGTTCATCGTTGCGCAAAATGCTGACCTTGTGAGTCAGGTCGCCTTCGGCAATGGCGCGAGTGGCTTTCACCAGGGATTTGATCGGGCGCGTCAGGGTGCGCCGGCTGATACCGATGCCCAGCCAGGCGGCCAGCAGCAGGATCAACAGGGAAGCCAGCAGGGCATCGCGGCCCAGGCTCAGGTAGGGTGACCAGTAATCGGAAAGGGGGCGTGCGAACAGCATGCGGGCCGCCAGGCTGTCGTTATTGGCGGTGGCCATGATGCGGTGGATACGCCCTACATAGCGGTCGCCATCCAGGCTGAATTGCAACACGGCATTGGAATTGCCGGATTCCGTGGGAATGCGTCGCGCCAGATCTTCCAGGCTGCTGAGGGTGGAACCCAGCACCACGTTATCGTTGAACACCGCTACATCGGCCTGTACCAGCTGTTTGATGCGCTGCACATCCTGTTGATTGAATTCGTCCCCCACCACCATGGCGCCAATGCGTCCGCCCAGGGGGTTTTCGATGGGAATGGCCACCAGCCGCAGCAGGGTGTCATACACCATGGCATTGCCAAAGGCCACTTCCGCGCCTTCGGTGAGGTTTTGCACCAGATCGAGCAATACCCGTGAAGAGAGTACCTGGGGCGAGGTGAAATGGGGTTTACTGCCCTGGCCCACGACGCCATTGGGTCCGGTGTCCAGGTAGATCACCACCATGTCCACGCCGGGCCGGCCATACATGTCTTCCAGCATGCCGCGTACCGTGGGCACATCGCCGGTGAGGGTGGCGGCGATCAGGCTGGGTTCCCCGGCGATCCCCCGGGCGGTGGTCAGCAACCGGTTGAAGACATTTTTCTCCGATTCCACGAACACTTCATGGGCCCGGGTAAGGTCTTCATCGGTTTCATCATGTACATGCTCGTCGAGCAGGAAATACCCCAGTACGGATACGCTGGCCAGTACGGCAATGACCAGCAGGGTAACGAACAGGGTGTTTTTGGCTTCTATATTCACAATCCGTTGCTCATCAGTTCCTGGGGTAAA
Organism: uncultured Gammaproteobacteria bacterium; assembly: GCA_965368625.1. GTDB lineage: Bacteria > Pseudomonadota > Gammaproteobacteria > DSM-19610 > DSM-19610 > JAIVHA01. Next base: position 2,390 of record CBDUNQ010000148.1, on the reverse strand, counting down.
GCTGCTCCACCCGTCCCTGAACGGGCATGCCGGAGCGCGAAGGGCGCGTTTCGCCACCCTTGGTCTGCATATCCACCTTCAGTGGTGGCGGCGAGGTAAGGGCCATGACCTGCAGTTCCCGGGTTTCGGCGCCGAGGCCGGCAACCCGAAGTTGCCAGAGTCCGGTCTGCAATCCTGAAAAACGAAAAATCTCTCCGGGTTGTACCATTTTAGTCAGTGGTGTCGATACTGCATCAATGCGGGCATACATGCGGCTGTGGATACGGCAGAACATATGCCAGGTGCCTTCACTGTTAATCTGCAGCGCTCCCTGGGCATCGCTGGCGTTGCCGGCTTTGTTGAGGTGCAAGGACAGGGGTTGGGTTGCCGAGAGGGCAAAAAGTTCATGGAACACGGGGTCCTGGTTGGAAATTTGTACCGTATCCCCCGGTTTCACCACCAGGAAGCTGGGTCGCAGCTGCTTGTCTTTGAGCGTCATCTGGTGGGTTTCCTGGCTGGGATTACGCGGCCAGGGCTGTTTTTCCAGGGGCTTGAGCGATACGCTCACGGCACCCTGATGCTGGGTGGCTTCCGCCTGAAACAGGCCTGTCTGCTTGAGCTGGATTTCCCCCACAACATCCGCTCCCTGCACGGAAGCGGCCGCTAAAAAACCCAGCAGCGGTAACATCCTCTTTGCCAATTCCTGCTCCGACGGCCTGTCAGCCCAATGTACAGCGTGTTATGTTCCCCAAAGAACCCTGTACAGACTAACGGCATCCATTCTATAAAACTGAATCCTCAAGGGAATGTACCATGGCAGCCCCCCTCACTGACAGCCTTGAAATATTACGACAGCGTCTGGCGGAATTTGCCCGGGCGCGGGACTGGGAGCAATTCCATTCCCCCAAGAATCTTTCCATGGCACTCATTGCCGAAGCAGCGGAACTGGTGGAGCACTTCCAGTGGCTCACGGAGGAGCAGAGTTATCAGCTCAGCGACGGGAAACGTCAGGAAGTGGCCATGGAGCTGGCGGATATTCTGATTTACCTGATTCGCACGGCAGATCGCCTGGATGTGAATCTCATTGCCGCGGCGCAGGAAAAGATTCAACACAATGAGACGCGCTATCCTGTGGAAAAGGTACGGGGTTCCGCCCGCCGGGCAGAGGAGTACCCGGTAGAGTCCGATCCCGCCAAATAATTGACGATCCGTGAATCAGGGTTCCCTAGTCCCTGATTTTTACCCAATCCAGGCTAAAGCTGGCGCCCGGTCGACCGCTAACCAATGGCCGGTTCACGGAATACACAACTTATTTCATACAGGGAGGCTTGCCCCCATGCAGGACTTTACTCAAATCCCCATCGATGCCCAGACATTGCTGGTCACCTGTCCACTTCCCATGCTGTTGCTGGATAGCGAAGGCCGCATCGTGGCCCACAACCCGGCGCTGTTGGAATTCAGCGGGGTGGATGCCTCACAGTTCCTCGGCAAGACGGCAGACCAGTTGCCTGCCGGCCTGCAGGGCTTGCTGGCCGAATCGGCCTTGAGTCAATGGCAGGATACCCAGGGACAGCTTCGACAGATTCAAACGCAACGCGCCATGCTGGACGGTGGTTATCAGGTGTGCTGGCTGCAGGATCGCACGGAAATTCAGCAATTGATGGCGCAGCGGGACCGTCTGCAGGAAGAATTGCGTGCCCATGCCCTTACCGATGAACGTACCGGCTTGCTGAATCAGCGGGGTGTCATGCTGGCGCTGGAACCCCAGGTGGCGCGCAACCGGCGCTATAACGGGGCCATGTCGGTGATCATGATGGAAGCCTGTACCGATAGCGACTCGGAAGAGGTGCAGCGGGAAGTATCCCACCTGCTCAAGGATCAGTTGCGCTGGGCCGACATCATTGGATATACCGAGCAGAAAGAATTCATCATGGTGTTGCCGGAAACCAATCGGGAAGATGCCATGAAACTGGCGGATAAACTGTCCGCACGATTACATGAGCTACGCGGCGCCACGGATTCCATCTGGCATTGCTATGGGGTTACGGAGTGGCAAAAGAATGATAATGCCGCTGCCCTGTTACGCCGGGCCGGCGCGGCATTGGCCCAGTCCCGCAGTGAGCACAAGGGGCGTGCCGTAGCGCTGTAATGATCACCGCCGGATGCCGTCAACGGGCATCCGGCCATCGGGTCTGCCTGCCGGTTGAGCGATACACACGATGATAGCCTGGCAACAGGCCTGACCTGCAATAGACAGCGCACACATGGCAGCCAAACAAGCAAACCCAAAATCAAGCCGGGGCGGTGACGATGAGCTCAACATCGATGCCCTGGAAATCAAGCAGCTCAGGCGACGTTTTCTGGCGCTGAACCAGGACCGTCTGCGACGCGTCTATGATGCCGTGCGCGAC
>CBDUNQ010000147.1:0-5911 GCA_965368625.1 uncultured Gammaproteobacteria bacterium | reverse complement strand
GGTGAAACCGGCACCGAGATTTTCCAGGGATTCCACTGCTTCCAGTCGTTTAATGGCATCGGCGGACATGGCTTTGCGATGGGGTACGATGAGATAGGCATAGGCACGATGATGGGAGCGTCCCACCCGGCCGCGTAACTGGTGTAACTGGGCCAGTCCTAACTTATCCGCGCGGTTCATGATAATGGTATTGGCCGTGGGCACATCGATACCGCTTTCGATGATGGTGGTGCTCACCAGGAGATTGAAGCGGCGGTGATAGAAATCCAGCATCACCTGTTCCAGATCCCGTTCGCGCATCTGCCCATGGCCCACCGCTACCTTGGCTTCGGGCACCAGTTCCGCTAATTCACGGGCGATCTTGTCGATAGTCTCCACTTCATTGTGCAAAAAGTAAACCTGTCCTCCGCGCTTGATTTCACGCAGGCAGGCTTCGCGAATGGTGGTATTGTCCCACTCGCCCACGAAGGTTTTTACCGCCAGGCGCTGTACTGGGGGCGTGGCAATGATGGAAAGGTCACGCAGCCCGCTGAGAGACATGTTCAGGGTGCGTGGAATCGGTGTAGCTGTAAGAGTAAGCATATCCACTTCGGCGCGCAGGGATTTCATCATTTCCTTTTGCCGTACCCCGAAACGGTGTTCTTCATCGATGATCACCAGCCCCAGGTTTTTGTATTTCACCGTGGGCTGCAGCAATTTGTGCGTGCCGATGACAATATCCACTGTTCCTGCAGCCAGGTCGGTCAATACCTGATCTGTTTCCTTTTTACTGCGAAAGCGGGATAGTACTTCGATGCGCATGGGCCAGTCGGCAAAGCGGTCGAGAAAATTCTGGTAATGCTGTTGGGCGAGCAGGGTGGTGGGCACCAGTAACACCACTTGTTTGCCGGCCTGGGCGGCGATAAAGGCGGCCCGCATGGCCACTTCGGTCTTGCCAAAGCCCACATCGCCACAGACTACGCGATCCATGGGTTGGCTGCCCACCATGTCGTCCTGCACCGCTTCGATGGTGCGCAATTGATCCGCGGTTTCCTCAAAGGGAAAACTGCCGGCAAAGGCCGATATTTCTTCTTCCTGCACGGGAAAACTGTGCCCCTTGCGTGCGGCGCGGCGCGCATAGATATCCAGTAATTCCGCCGCCACATCCCGCACCCGTTCCGCGGCCTTGCGGCGCGCCTTTTGCCACTGTTCGCTGCCCAGTTTGTGAAGCGGGGCGGTTTCCGGTGCCGAACCGGTGTAGCGGCTGATGAGATGCAGGGAAGAAACCGGTACATAGAGTTTGTCGTTGCCGGCATATTCCAGGGTGAGAAATTCGGCTTCCTGATCACCCAGGGCCAGTTTTTGCAGCCCCAGATAACGACCCACGCCATGATCTTCATGCACCACCGGCGCCCCTTCATGGAGGTCCGTGAGGTTTTGGATAATGGCATCGGAATCGCGGCTGGGTTTGCGCGCCCGTTTCTGCGCCACCCGTTCACCGAACAACTGGGGTTCGGCGATAAGGGTGATTTCGGGGGATTCCAGCAACAAACCCTGTTCCAGGGGGGCCACGGTGATCCCGTGCCGAATGTCACTGTCCAGAAAGGCATGCCAGGAATCCACCGCCTGTACGCGAATGCCGAAGTCGCGCAACTGATCGCGCAGGGTTTCGCGACGGCCCGCCGATTCCGCAGTGAACAATACCCGCCCACCATAGGATTCCAGAAAATCCTGAAGGGATTGTGCCGGGTGTTCGGATCTTGGCTTGAGCCGCAATTCCCGCTGTGCTGCCGTGGCGAAGTTGAGGGTGCGCTCACCGGGCTGGGCATGTTCAAAACGTTGCATGTGAATGCGGCCATACCGGTCTTCCGTATGCAACAGGTCATCGGGGCTGAGGAACAACTGCTCCGGTGGCAGCAAGGGGCGTTCCCGGTCATGGCGCCGGGATTCATAGCGTTCTTGAGTCTGCTCCCAAAAGGTTTCCGCAGCGGCCCGAGTATCGTCCAGTTCCACCAGCAGACTGTTTGTGGGTAAATAATCAAACAGGTTGGCGGTTTCCTCGAAAAACAGCGGCAGATAATACTCGATACCGGCCGGTGCCAGGCCCTGGCTCACATCCCGATAAATCAGGCTGCGTTGGGGATCCCCTTCGAATTGCTGGCGAAAACGCTGGCGAAAACCCTTGATGGCCTCCGGGTCCAGTGGAAATTCCCGAGCGGGGAGCAGGCGAATGGTATCCACCTGATCCACGGAGCGCTGGCTATCGGGATCGAAGTTACGGATGGATTCCACTTCATCATCAAAGAAATCGATGCGATAGGGAACCGGGCTGCCCATGGGAAACAGATCCAGCAGGGAACCGCGCACGGCGAATTCTCCATGCTCCATCACCTGGGACACACATTGATAGCCGGCTTCATCCAGGCGCTTGCGCAATTGCTCAATGTCCAGCCGGTTGCCCTTGTCCAGCAACAGGCTGTGTTGCTCCAGGTAGGCCCGTGGTGCCAGGCGCTGGAGCAGGGTGGATACCGGTACGAGGACAATGCCGCGCGGCAATTGGGGTAAACGGTAGAGGGCGGTAAGCCGGTCCGAAATAATGTCTTGATACGGTGAAAAAGTATCGTAGGGCAGGGTTTCCCAATCGGGAAAGCAAAACACCGGCAGGGAATCCCCGGACAGGAAAAACTGCAACTGTTCCTGCAGCCCTTCCGCAGCACGCATATCCGCCGTGATCACCACCAGGGGCGAGTGAGCCTGACGGGCGGCCTGGGCCAGGGCCAGGGGGAAACTGTCGCCATACAGCCGGCCCCAGCGGATCGGTTCCCCGGTTTCGGGTAACGGAGGCTGCAGGGGGCTGACCGCTTGGTCAGCTTGTACCAGGGGGGCTTGCTTGCTGGACATGATGGATACGCAGTGGCTCTTGGCGAAAAAAGAGTATTTTCCCATATTTTGCCTCGCAGGGGGTAATGGGACTGATATGGCTGAAATAGGCACTCGGCATGGGCTGCACAAGGACTCTGAAGCCATGCAGGCCCAAAATTACTCAGATGAGGGTCCGGCCGGTGACGCTTAATCGCGCTTAATCGGACACTCACTTAATAGGACACCCACACGCGCTTAATCGGACGCGCTTAATCGGACACCCATGTTTTGGGTGGGCCAGGTCAACCGATGATGAGAGGAAGCAGGCTCACCTATTTGGTGTGTTCAGAGTGATTCAAATGGTAGGCAATGGGTGGGTGTCCTGAATTTCACTGAATTTCATCGGCGAATTTCACATCCAGTAGCTACCTGGTTAAATGATGGGTGTCCGGAATGTGGATCACTACAACCCATTGAAATACTCCAGCATTCGTCCACGCATCTGGTCATCGGGCAGGCGTCCGAATCCGGCACCCATGTTATCCAGCATGTGGTGTATTTTGGTGGTGGCGGGTATCACGCAGGTCACTGCAGGATGGGAAATAATGAATTTCAAGAAAAACTGGCCCCAACTGCTGCAATCGATTTCGGCAGCCCATTCAGGCAATGCTGTACCTTTCACAGTTTGAAACAACCCACCTCTCTGGTAGGGGCGGTTGACCAATACCGCGGTTTTCCGTTCCGCGGCCAGGGGCAGGAGGCGTTGTTCCACCGCCCGGTCTGCAATATTGTAACTGAGCTGCACAAAGTCAAAGTGCTCCCTTTCCAGTGCGGCTTCCAGTTCTTCGTGATCGCGGCCATGGGAAGTGGTGATGCCGATATAGCGAATCCGACCTTCCTCTTTCCAGGCCTTGAGCGTTTCAAGGTGTACCTGCCAGTCGCGCAGATTATGGATTTGCATGAGATCAAACTGTTTCACGCCCATGCGCTCCATGGATTGTTGCATTTGCTCGATACCCGCCTGCTTGCCATCGGTCCATACCTTGGTGGCGGCAAACAGTGCTTCCTTATTGGTGGTTTGTTTGAGCAGATCACCGATGACTTGTTCGGCGCTGCCATACATGGGTGAGGAATCGATCAATGCGCCACCCTGATCGAAAAAGGTTTGTAACACGGGAGCCAGCTGTGCACGCACTTCCGCATCACTTCCCACATCAAAGGTGCGCGATGAACCCATACCAATGACCGGCAGTGATTCACCGGTGGAGGGAATGGCTTTTGTAATGGGTACTCGTTTGCCGGCCATTAGCCATTGAGGCCAGGCCAGGACGCCGGCCGCCAGTGCACAACTGCTTTTCAGAAAGGTTCTACGCCGAATGTTTGTCATGATAGGTCCTTATTGGTTTGTTTCGCGGCCAGCACGGCCTGTTGTTGTCCCAGCCGATAAGCAATACCGGCCCACAGCATGGCCAGTGGTACGGCCACATAGGCGATGGCCGAAAGGCTCAAGCCCAGCAGGCGTAAGCCATCATAGGCCCAGGCACTTACCGCATCTCCGCCGCGGTACACTACCGTATCAATGAAATTCTTGGCCTTGTACTTTTCTTCACGGCCCAGGACCACGTACAGCATTTCGCGGGCGGGGCGCATAATGGCGTAATTTCCCGCACGACGAATCACCTGCACCACCACCAGTACGCTCAACCCAGGCGCCAGGCCGATGGCCAGAAAACCGGCGGCCAACAACAGAGGCACAAGGGCCAGGGTTATTGGCAGACCCAGCCATTGGATCAGCCGCCCGGTGAACAATAGCTGGATCAAGATCGTCAGACTGTTCACGGCCAGATCAATGCCTGCAAACACCGCGGTACGGGTGGCTGAATCGCTGAAACTGTCCCGAACTATCTGTGCCTGTTGAAAGTATAGAAAAGTGGCCAGGGTGGTGAACAGCAGCATAAGCAGGCAAATGCCCAACAGATAGGGGGATCGCAGTACCAGGAATATACCGGCCATCAGGCTGCCGCCCAGTGGGCGATCGGCGGTCGGCTTGGAATTGGCAGGGTGCGATTTCTCTTCCGGCTCCAGCCGGCCTTGCCAGGCAATCAAGCGGCTAACACACACCAGGGCCCAGCTCAGGCAGGCGACCGAAATCAGCAACAGGTTGGCGGGGCCCAGAAATTGCGCCAGGCTGGCGGTGAGCAGGGGGCCGGTAATGGCCCCGGCCGTACCCCCGGCGGCAATGAAGCCAAACAACCGTTTTGCCTGCGCATTACTGAACAGGTCCGCCATAAAGCTCCAGAAAACCGATACCACAAAAAGATTAAATACACTGGCCCAGATAAAGAAGGCCCGGGCGACCCAGGTATAGCGTATTTCAAAGGTAAACAGGGCAAAGAACACCAGTAGATTGACGATAAAAAACAGGTACACCATAGGCAGGAAGCGCCTGCGGCCAAAGCGCGAAGTGACCCAACCGAACAGGGGCACGGCTGCCAACATCACTACAAAAGTACCCGTAAACAGCCATTGCAGGTTTTCAATACCCCCGGCGATTCCCATTTCATCGCGCATGGGGCGCACAATGTAATAGCTGCACAGGAGCGCAAAGAAATAACTGAAGGACCAGAGTACGGCGCGCAGTTCTTCTTGTTCAATGTCTACCAGGCGTTTCAGCTGGGTGATCATAGGGTGTGCACGATTAAGCCTAATACTGGGTCTGGTTTCAGTACATCATAGTCGAAGCGAAAATCATTAGAGTGTTCGGGCGTTTTACGGAGAAGCACTGTGAAGGCGCAAGTGATTTCCGGGTGCTCATTTCAAGCATGAACTCGCAATTGCTATGACTTTGTGCTGTTCCAGTAGCAAAAAAACCCCCTGCCATGGGCAGGGGTAGGATCGGAGTCAACTCTTTTGCATGAGTGGGGGATTCCGGATTTGCGGCCGCATCACACGAACAGGCACACATCCGAATCTTTGGCCACGGGCAGGAAGTACACGGCGCCCACATAGTCGATGCCATCGATGAATTCATCATGGCTGAAGCCGAACACGTCCACGGTCATCTGGCAAG
>CBDUNQ010000146.1:0-5939 GCA_965368625.1 uncultured Gammaproteobacteria bacterium | reverse complement strand
GTGGTGAGGCCATGGCCATCCACCGGACCGATATAGTTGAATCCCAGCTCTTCAAACAGGGTGCCCGGGATCACCATCCCCTTCATGTGCTCTTCGGCGCGGCGCGCCAGCTCCCACACCGGTGGCATGGTGGACAGGACCTTTTTGCTGCCTTCCCGTACGGTGGAGTACATGCGGCTCGACAGTACCTTGGCCAGGTAGTTGGAAAGTCCTCCCACATTGGGGGAAATGGACATTTCATTGTCATTGAGCACCACCAGGAGGTTGGTATCCAGGGTGCCGGCATGGTTGAGGGCTTCAAAAGCCTGTCCCGCCGTAAGGGCACCGTCACCGATGACCGCCACCACGCGGCGTTCACTGCCTTCCCGTGCCGCGGCCACAGCCATGCCCAGGGCGGCGCTGATGGAGGTGCTGGAGTGTCCTACACCAAAGGTGTCATACGGGCTTTCACTGCGCTTGGGGAAGCCGGAAAGCCCTCCCTGGCGACGGATCTGATCCATGGCTGCACGGCGCCCGGTGAGGATTTTATGGCAGTAGCTTTGATGGCCCACATCCCAGACCAGGCGGTCCTGGGGGGTGGCAAACACATAGTGCAGGGCCAGGGTCAGCTCCACGGTGCCCAGATTGGCGGCCAGGTGACCACCGGTGCGACTGACAGAATCAATCAGAAAACTGCGTAATTCCCGCGCCACAGCGGACAGGCGGGCAGCCGGCAATGCCCGCAGGTCTTCGGGAACCTCAATAGTTTCCAGCAGGGGGAAATCGTTTGAAACAGTCATGGGGCTTGCCGCTACCGCAAACGCCCTATTATCCCGTGGTACCCGGGCGGGCGCAAGGAATGGGGCGTGGAAGCCTCAGTGACTGCGTGCCACGATATAGTCTGCAAGCCAGCGCAATGGGTCGGCCCGGGCATCAAATTCCGCGAGACTCTGCAGGGCGGAATCGCGCAACTCAGCAGCCCGCTCCTTGGCGCCCGGCAGTCCAAGCAGGGCCGGGTAGGTGGGTTTTTCCCGTGCTGCATCGGCCCGGGCAGTCTTGCCCAGGGTTTCTGTGTTGCCTTCCACGTCCAGGATGTCATCCTGGACCTGAAAGGCCAGGCCGATGCTTTTCGCATAATGGTCGAGTTTTTTCCGCTGCCCTGCCTCCAGGCCGGGGTTGGCCATGGCGCCCAGCAGGACACTGGCACGGATCAATGCCCCGGTTTTGTGGATATGCATGTCTTCCAGTTCCGCGATATCCAGGCGCTTACCCACGGCGGCCAGATCGATGGCTTGACCACCTACCATGCCCCGTGATCCGGCGGCCAGTGCGAGTTGCTCCACCATGCCGAGCCGTATCTCGGCGGGCAACTGGCTGTCGGGGGCATGGGCCAGCAGGTAAAAGGCCAGGCTTTGCAATGCATCACCGGCCAGAATGGCGGTGGCTTCGTCATACGCCTTGTGGCAGGTGGGCTTGCCGCGCCGCAGATCATCATTATCCATGGCCGGCAAGTCATCATGAATGAGGGAGTAGGCGTGGATCAATTCCACGGCACAGGCCGGTGCATCCAGGCTTTCGGGGGCCGCCCCCACGGCTTGACCACTGGCATAAACCAGCAATGGCCGAATGCGCTTGCCGCCATCAAGGCTGCTGTAACGCATGGCCGCATGCAAGTGGGCAGGGTGGATTTGCTCGGCTGGCAGCCTTGACTGTAAGGCCTGCTCCACCCGCAGTTGGCAGGACAGCATGTAATCGGGCAGTTTATTCGTCGTCACGGGCAAAGGCTTCCAACTGCTCGCCGTTATTTTTCTCCAGGAGAATCTGCACCTTTTGTTCCGCTTCCTGCAAGGCCTGCTGGCAGCTGCGAGTCAGTTCCACGCCACGCTCAAAGGACTTCAGAGATTCATCCAGGCTCAGGTCCCCCTTTTCCATACGCTCCACCAGGGTTTCCAGCTCTGCGAGGGACTTTTCAAAATCAGTACTGCTGCGTTTCTTTGCCACGGCTTGCAACTCCCTAAAAGAGGGCTTACGTTACCCAGCTCACAGGCGGTGGTCAATTGCGCCACAGTGCAGCGCTTGCGGTTGACAGTACCTGGACCCTGGGCTAGAGTTCAATCCACATTTAGACTCAGTCTAAACATAGGCGCCGGGGGCGACTCCGGCATTCCCCATCCATTCGGAGGAACACACAATGGATCTGAAAGGCAGTAAAACCGAAGAAAACCTCAAGGCGGCTTTTGCCGGTGAATCCCAGGCAAATCGCCGTTACCTGTATTTCGCAGCCAAGGCGGATGTGGAAGGGTATAACGATGTAGCCGCCGTTTTCCGTTCCACCGCCGAGGGTGAAACCGGCCATGCACACGGGCATCTGGAATACCTGGAGCAGGTGGGTGATCCCGCTACCGGTCTGCCCATTGGCGCTACCAGTGACAATCTCAAGGCAGCCATTGCCGGTGAAACCCATGAATACACCGACATGTATCCGGGCATGGCCAAGTCGGCGCGCGATGAAAAGTTCGATGAAATCGCCGACTGGTTCGAAACCCTGGCCAAGGCGGAGCGTTCCCACGCCAACCGCTTCCAGAAAGCCCTGGATAATCTGGACGACTAAGGGTTGAAGGATGGGACGGTCCGGTAGTGTTCTACCGGCCGTCCACTGCCTGTTCAGGTGGAAAAAGCCGATGCGTGGCAATCGCTACCCGGCACGATTTCCGTTCATCAGGCGTGTTCCGCGTTCTGATGGTTGACCAATTGATTCCCTGAGGGAGAGGCGCTATGCCGGCACGTGAAGGAAGTCTGGAAGCACCCACGCGGCACGCACTGGACTGGAACAATCCTGATTTCTACAATGAAGCAAACCTGTTCGAGGAACTGGAGCGCGTCTATGACATCTGTCACGGATGCCGCCGCTGTTTCAGTCTCTGCAATGCCTTTCCCACCTTGTTCGATGCCATTGATGAGTCATCCACCCTGGAGCTGGATGGTGTGCCCCGGGAAGTGTACTGGGATGTAGTGGATCACTGTTATCTGTGTGATATGTGCTACATGACCAAGTGTCCGTATGTGCCACCCCATGAATGGAATGTGGACTTCCCGCATCTGATGCTGCGCGCCAAGGCGGTGAAATTCAAACAGGGCGCCACTCGCGGACGCGACAAGATACTTACCGCAACCGACACGGTGGGTAAGCTCGCCGGTATTCCGGTTGTTTCCGAAGTCGTCAATGCCGTCAATGGCAATGGCGCCGCGCGCAAACTGCTGGACAAGGCTCTGGGTGTGCACCCCGATGCCAAGTTACCCCGTTATCACAGCAAGACCCTGCGCAAGGGTTTTGCCGGACTGCCCGCAGGAAATGCATCCACAGTGGAAGAAGCGGGCCCCACCCGCGGCAAGGTGGCACTGTTTGCCACCTGCTATGGCAATTACAATGAACCCCAGATCGGGGCCGACCTGGTAGCCGTGTTCCGCCACAATGGCATTGAAGTGAAGCTGGTGGACCAGGAACAGTGTTGTGGTATGCCTAAGCTGGAACTGGGGGATCTGGAATCGGTTGCCCGCGCCAAGGAAGCCAATATTCCCGTGCTGGCCCGCCTGGTGGATGAGGGCTGGGATATCGTAGGACCGGTGCCTTCCTGTGTGCTCATGTTTAAACAGGAATTGCCTCTGATGTTTCCCGAGGATGGAGAAGTGGCCAAGGTGCGCGATGCCATTTATGACCCCTTTGAGTATCTGATGCTGCGCCATAAACATGGCAAGCTGAATACGGATTTCAAGCAATCCCTGGGCTCCATTTCCTACCATGTACCCTGTCATTTGCGAGTGCAGAATATCGGCCTGAAAACCCGGGATCTGTTGCAACTGGTACCGGATACCAAGGTAGAGGCCATTGAACGCTGTTCCGGACACGATGGCACCTATGCCGTGAAATCGGAATTCCATGCCATTTCCATGAAGATCGCCAGACCGGTTATCAACAAAGTGAAACAGGCAGATCCGGATCATTACAGCAGTGATTGTCCCATGGCGGGTCATCAGATCAGCAATGGACTGGAAACAGGTAAACAACCGGAACATCCTCTGAGCCTGTTGCGTCAAGCCTACGGAATTTAACGAGGTCCCATGCCATGACACCCAATTCGCCCAATTACCAGAAACTCAGTCGCGATGATCTTTATAGTCTGGAAGAGTATGCCCAGCTGCGCCCGGAATTCCGGGCACAGGTGATGGGGCATAAAAAAAACCGCCAAGTCCATCTGGGAGATAAAGTGACCCTGTACTTCGAGGGACGCATGACCATGCATTACCAGATTCAGGAAATGTTGCGTGCCGAGCGTATTTTTGAGGCAGATGGGATTCAGGAAGAGCTGGATGCCTATAACCCGTTGATCCCTGACGGCAGCAATTGGAAGGCCACCTTTATGATCGAGGTGCCTGATGAAGAAGAACGCCGCCGGGTGCTCAGTCAGCTGATCGGTATCGAAGATCAGGTGTGGGTGCGGGTGGAGGGCTTTGAACCGGTGTTTGCCATTGCCGATGAAGACCTGGAACGGGATACGGCGGATAAGACCTCTTCGGTGCATTTCATGCGCTTCGAGTTGACGCCGGAAATGGTGGCGGCAGTAAAGGCGGGCGCAGCGGTGGCCGCCGGCGTGGCCCATGAAGCCTATACCACCCAGGTGGATCCCCTGGCCAAGGGCGTTCGGGATTCCCTTGCCGCCGATCTGGCCTGATTCACCCGGGCAAGTTCACATCCAGGGGGGCGTCGCGGTACACTGTGACGCTGATTTCCCACACCTGGACTTTTTGTGAATAAAATCAATCCATCATTTATACCGAGCTGGCTGCAGGGCTGGCTTTGGCTGGCATTGCTGAGCGGCTCCGCGGTGCGTGCGGAGGATGAATCTCCCGACTTTGAGTTCCGGGAGGGACCGGGCTGGCAAGAGGCACAGGTGAACCTGCCGGCTTTTCCACAGCCGGCGGATCTGCTGGCGGTACCCCTGCAACTGAACCAGTTCCCCTTTACGCTCCTGATCGATACCCAAAGCCTGCGGCTGGGCGATGACCGGGTAACCCGCTATGTGGCTGTACTGGAATCCACCAGCGGGGCGCGCAATGTTCTCTTTGAGGGGATTCGCTGTGCCACGGCGGAGGTTCGTACCTATGCCGTGGGCATGGATGGGCGCTTTGATGCCAGCGCTCCCGGGCAGTGGCGTGAAATCAAGCCGCATGGTATGGACCAATTCCGCAAGATTCTGCAACAGCAGTATTTCTGTGACGGCAGCCTGCGCGCACGTGATGTGAAAGATGTTATCGGTGTACTGCGTCAGGGCGCCGCAGAAATCAAAGAGTATTGAATGTATTTCTTGTTCCGCCGGCATGCCCATTGGTGCGCAGCGGATAACCGGGGAAGCTCTGATTGATTGAGTTACCCAAATGATTGATGGAAACCATAACACTGTATGAGTAACGCTTACGACGCCGCCTCCATTGAAGTGCTGAGTGGTCTTGATCCGGTGCGCAAACGCCCGGGCATGTATACCGATACCACCCGCCCCAACCATCTGGCTCAGGAAGTCATCGACAACAGTGTGGATGAAGCCATGGCGGGCTTTGCCAAGACCATCGAGGTAAGGGTATACAAGGATGGCTCGGTGGAAACCCGTGACGATGGTCGTGGTATGCCTGTGGATATTCACCCGGAACAGGGTATCAGTGGAGTAGAGGTAATCCTTACCAAGCTTCATGCCGGTGGCAAGTTCTCCAATAAGAATTACCAGTTTTCCGGTGGCTTGCATGGCGTAGGTGTTTCGGTGGTGAATGCCCTGTCCCGGCGCCTGGATGTCTGGGTGCGGCGTGGTGGGGTGGAATACAATATCGCTTTTGAAAATGGCGAAAAGGTTTCCGATCTCACCGAGTTGGGCAAGGTAGGTAAGCAAAACACCGGCACCACCGTACGTTTT
>CBDUNQ010000145.1:0-5939 GCA_965368625.1 uncultured Gammaproteobacteria bacterium | reverse complement strand
AAGCCCATCGATGGTTGTTGTTGCGCCGCTTGAGTCAGCTGATGATTCTTGCCCTGTTTCTGGTGGGGCCGTGGTTTGGCTATTGGCTTGTGAAGGGTAATCTGAGCTCCAGTCTGGTATTGGATGTGCTGCCACTGACAGATCCATACCTTGTGCTGCAGGTATTGTTCACCGGGCACCTACCGGAAATGACGGCAATTATCGGTATGCTGATTGTGTTGGTGTTTTATGTTGTGGTGGGTGGGCGTGTGTATTGTGCCTGGGTTTGTCCGGTAAATATCGTAACCGACGCAGCCCATTGGCTGCGCGAGCGCATGGGCTTGAAGGGTTCCACTCATCTGTCGCGCAATACGCGTTATTGGGTATTGCTGATGACGCTGATGCTGGCCCTGGTGAGCGGTACCCTGGCCTGGGAAATGATGAACCCGGTTTCCCTTCTGCATCGGGGGCTTTTTTTCGGGATGGGTCTGGGCTGGTCAGTGATCATCGGTATTTTTCTGCTGGATCTGCTGGTGAGCCGCCGTGCCTGGTGTGGGCATCTGTGCCCAGTGGGTGCTTTTTACAGCCTGGTTGGCAAAGTGGGTGTCGTGCGGGTGTCGGCGCCCGGACGAGCCCAATGCGATGACTGCATGGATTGTTTCGCCATTTGCCCGGAGCCGCAAGTAATACGGCCTGCGCTCAAGGGCGAAGGAAAAGGCGTGGGTCCGGTAATCATGTCTGGTAACTGCACGAATTGCGGGCGTTGTATCGATGTCTGCGCCAAGGATGTATTTCGTTTTTCTAACCGTTTTTCAAATCATATGACTAATTCACAAACTACGTCACTGTCTCATAAGACGGAGGTTATGCCATGAAGAGATCGTTATTACCCATGCTTGCGCTGTTGATCGGAATGGGGGGATTTGCATCTGTCTCATCCGAGGAGGTTGTGGAATCACTGCGTGGTATGCATGATATCGATGCACCCGAAAAAGCGCCTGATCAGAAGAACTGGCAGCGGGATCGAGATCCCATTCCTCGCGATTATGTGCAGCAACCCCCGTTGGTTCCCCATAAAATCGAAGGCTATATCATCAACGCGAAATCCAACAAGTGCCTCACCTGCCATAGCTGGGCCAATTACAAGGAGGCGGGTGCCACCAAGATCAGTCAGACTCACTTTGAGGATCGTGACAAGCACGTTTTGGCTAATGTGTCGGCGCGCCGGTATTTCTGCACTCAGTGCCATGTGCCACAGGTGGATGCGCAACCCCTGGTGGAAAACACCTTCGAGCCGATTCAGGCAATCACTGGTAAATAAGCGAGGCATACCCGATAGGGGCTGACAACGATGGCTGATCAAGATTCGAAAAAATGCACCGGAATCATTTCCTGTATCTGGAGTGCGCTGTCCCGACCAGCGGTGCGCTACTCTCTGGGTATGTTGTTAATGGTAGGCTTTGTTTCCGGGATTATCTTCTGGGGTGGATTCAATACGGCGATGGAGGCTACCAATACGGAAGCCTTTTGTATCGGTTGCCACGAAATGGAAGATAATGTCTACGAGGAATACAAGGAAACCATTCACTATGCCAACCGTACCGGGGTGCGTGCTACCTGTCCGGATTGTCATGTGCCCAAGGAATGGCATCATAAGGTGGTGCGAAAAATCCAGGCCAGTAATGAGTTATTCCACAAGGCTTTGGGCACCATTGATACCCGCGAAAAATTTGAAGCCAAGCGCCTCAAGTTAGCGGAAAACGTATGGCGATCCATGAAGCGTACCGATTCCCGTGAGTGCCGTAACTGCCACAACTTTGAGTCCATGGACTTTGCGAAACAGGGTCGCCGCGCGGTGCGTCAGCATTCCAGTGCCATGGATGCCGGTAAGACCTGTATAGATTGCCATAAGGGTATCGCCCACCAATTGCCTGATATGCATGACGTGGATCCCACGGCAGTGGTGGGAGAGCGATAGGCTTTTTTGTCTGGCGGGCTCTTGACCCATGCCATCAAGCGTAGATTATCCTTACTGGGAAATGTGTACGCTTGATGGCATGGTCTGGTAAATATCCGTTACGTTTGCCTGCCGGTCCTGGTCGAAGAAAGATTGTATTTGCGCTACTGAGAGCGTTTTTTTCTGCGCAAGCCTCCCGCCACAAAACCAATCAAGCCGCTGCCGAACAGCCACGCACTGGCAGGCAGGGGGACTTCGCCAACGGCAGATAAGGCCGGGGGCATATAGGTCAACTGGGAATCCAGTTGCATGGCTTCCGCGAGTACGCGCGATGTATTGCTACTCCGTACCCAGGGTTTGACGCCACGTGGGGCGTCGGTGCCGTCGGGGTTGATGATCAACTGGGGAATGGCAAGCAGGGCGGTCTCCAGTGAAATCACCAGGCCCTCGACGCCATTGATCATGGCGCTATCACTCAATCCATTGCTACTGGCAGCGAAATTGTTTTGTACGGTTACCAGTATATCACTCACATTGTCCCAGTTACTGCCGGTGAGATCCGCGCGCCCCAGACCACCCCAGTTCTGTGTGTTGCCATCGGCAATGGTGAAGTCGCTGGTGGATTGAAAGTCGGCGAAGACATTGTTCATGATATCGGTGGTATCCAGAACGGATACTATGTTCGCTGCCGAGACAGCCCCGCTGCCACTGATTTCATAGCTGCCAAGTTGGCTGGCTAATACATACTTGAGGTCGATATTGCTGTCATGAGCCACGGCGCGAAAGGTGAAGCTCGCATTGACGGCGTCAGTGGGTGTTCCGGTGTGGGTGCCGATGCCATCTTTGGAAGAGGCCTCGAGACCGGCCAGGGGGGCGAACGTCAAGCTGTCGCCGATGGTGGATAGTGTGGGTGTTCCCAGGAGTCCCAGGCTCGATTGGTTGTCATCATAGTAGATGTCAACATAGGTACCGCTAAGGTGGACGGTGGCGGCTTGCAATCCCGGTGCGCAAAGGCTGAGTGGTGCCAGGGTAGCCATGGCCAGGGTGCGGAACGAAAGGGTTGTTGCTGGTTTGCTTGTCTGTTTGTTATTCATCACGTTCATCCTTTGAGCGTTTCCATTGAAAACTCGCGTGGCCAGTGAAACAGCAGCCAAAGAATGCAGTGAAATTATTCTTATGGCCGAAGGCGCAAGCGAAGTGATTTATCCTTAAATCCTTCTATTGTGATAAGTATATTATGTTTGAATGATATTCATAGTCCTCTCCCCCTAAGGTTTGTGTGCAGTGATGCTGGTTATACCATTGTACGTATTCTCATCCACCGGTCATGGACATGAAGCGTACCACCTGTTCCGGTTTCTCTTTGAATTCGTGACGTTCCGGTTTCAGGGCAATGGCCTGGAGTATGGCCTGTTCCAGTTCGGTGTCGCTGATGCCGGCGCGCAATAGTGGGCGTAATTCAAATTTTTCTTCCTGTCCCAGGCACATGTACAGAGTACCATCGGCGCTCATGCGAACCCGGTTGCAGGTTTCGCAGAAGTGTTGCGAGATGGGTGTAATAAAGCCGATGCGTAAATCGGTTTCGGCTACCTGCACATAACGGGCAGGGCCGCCACCCGGCATCACACCGGGAATCAGTTTATATCGATTGGCCAATCGTTGCTTGATATCCTGCAGGCTGACGAATTGGTCTGCGGCATGGCGGCCGGTATCGCCCATGGGCATGGTTTCGATAAAGCGCAGAGTGAAGCCATGCTGAATACAGAAGTCCACCATGTCTTCCACTTCATCTTCATTGATGCCCTTCATCACCACCATGTTGATCTTGATGGGTGAAAAGCCTGCGGCCTTGGCGGCCATCAGGCCAGCCAGCACTTTTTCCAGTTTGCCTTGCGTGATCTGCTTGAAGCGTTCCGGGCGCAGGGAGTCAAGGCTGACGTTGAGGCGGCGAATCCCGGCGCGATGCAGAACCTGCGCCTGCCTTTCCAGACGGGTGGCATTGGTGCTGAGAGACAGGTCTTCCACGCCGGGCAATTGCGCAAGACGTGCCGCCAGGACCGGCAGATCTTTTCGTACCAGGGGTTCGCCGCCGGTGATACGGATGCGTCGGGTGCCCAGACGGGCGAAGGCCGCAATGACACGCTCGATTTCATCGAAGCGTAACCAGTGTTCCGGTTCTTCGAAATTGCTGAAGCCCTTGGGCAGACAATAAAAGCAACGCAGGTCACAGCGGTCCGTTACCGAAAGGCGGACGTAGTCAATGCTTCTTCCGAATGGATCTACCAGCTGTGCGTTCATTGTGTCACCAGGGGTGCCAGCGTCGGGTGCTTACAGTATACCGGATTCCCCACTGTGGGATTGATTGTGATCAAAATCAACGGGTTTTTTACGGCATGAAAAAGCGGGGAATCCCCCCCGCTTTTGGTTTTTTTTCGGACATCCCACCGGGGGCATCCGGCGGTGCGCAAAAAATTACTGTTAAATCAATATTTTATCCTACGGTTTGATAGTACAGGTTCTGTGGATGGTTGGCTTGCGCAAAAAAGAACCAACGCTCGGCAATCAGTCCCATGTACTGGATCAGGAAGGCACAGAAGAGTACGGCGGCTGCGGCACTACCCATCCCCAGGGTGATCAGGGCAATGGGCAGGGGGAAAACCAGGACCAGGAAGGCCCATTGGGTGGCCTTGAACACTTGCGCCGGGGCGCCATGAAAGAATTCCCGCGTATTGAAAGAGCCTGCCATGAATCCCTGGGACTTTTGCCGAATGGTGTTATGGCGTACGCCAATGGCAGTGCGCAGGGTGGACTTATGAAGGATGCGTTTGTTGCGCATCAGGGACCACACGCGGGTAATCAGTGCGGTGATGGTGATGATGGTTGCCCATACGCCATACAGCTTGGTGAGATGCGGTGCCTGAAAGGCGGCATAGGCGGTGGCCAGGGTGAAGCCCGAAGCCGATCCCAGCAAGGTGTAATTGAACACCGTCAGTGGGCTATGCCATTCCTGCAGGAATTTGATGCAGGCATAGATCATGGCGGTACAGATGAACAGGGCGAAGCAGATCACGGTACCCAGCAGGCCCACCAGCAGTGTGAGTTGGCCCTGAAGTGGATTACTGGTGCCCAGGATATTGGGATTCCACCCCAGGTAGTGCAGCAAGCCGTAGAGGGCCACGATTCCCATGAAGGCGGGTAGTACAATCACTTCGCGGGAAAGCCATGAAGTGCGCCAGCGGGCGATGGCGCGCCAGCCCCGTTCCGGGTGTCCCAGGTGGAAAAAGGAAGCGGCCAGGCCCGCTGCCAGAAACAGCAGGGAAATCAGGCTGCCCATGCCATAGAAATTGGCGGGGTTTTCCAGTTCGATGAAGCCCACGGCGGCATAACTCTGTGCCGTGACCAGTGCCAGGAACAGCCCCTGGCCCACGCCGATGAGGGTGGTGAGAAAAATAACGGAAAATGCTGGATGCATGTCTTACTCCTGATTCTTTGCCGGCGGCGCGCTGGCCGCCGGCCGGGTTCACTACCACATGGTTGCGTCGTCGAGGGTCGGGCCATCGATGGTATGCGGTGGATGCTTCTTCTCTTTCTTGAGCGGGTTATCCGCGCGAATGAGTTCATCCTCATGAATGGTCATCTTGGTCTTGCGCCGCGGCAGATAATGGTTGGCCGGTTTGGTGCCCCATTCGGGCATCAGCTGGTAACCGCCATTTTCGCGAATGGCAATGGAGACTTCCGAATCCGGATCATGTACGTCGCCGAACAGGCGGGCATTGGTGGGGCAAGACATTACACAGGCCGGTTTGCGTTCGGCATCGGGCAGTGAAGTGTCATAAATGCGGTCCACACAAAGCGTGCATTTCTTCATCACCTTGAGGTGTTCGTCGATTTCACGAACACCGTAGGGGCAGGCCCAGGAGCAATATTTGCAGCCGATGCATTTGTCATAGTCCACCAGCACGATGCCATCGCTTTCGCGCTTGTAACTGGCGCCGGTGGGGCA
>CBDUNQ010000144.1:0-5961 GCA_965368625.1 uncultured Gammaproteobacteria bacterium | reverse complement strand
GCTGTGATCTGCCAGTCTTCCAGGCCACCACCAAGGCGTAATTTATCCTGGCTGTCCAGCCATTGTATCGCCTGCGGCATCCAATAGTTCCCGCCCGTAAGATCATGCAGTGGAAGATCCTTCCGGTATTCCGGGAAATTATGGATCACACTGCTAGCCTGGCCTTGGGTTGGAGGAAGATGGCATGTCTGACAGGTGAACGTACGTTCCGTACCATCTTCGTAATCACCATTACGCCCAGCCAGCAGTGATTTTTCATACACGGTCTTCACAATACCGGCCTTCAAATCGTCAGGCAGGTCGTCATATAGGGAGACTGGCAGGGAAGGCCAGATGCTGGATTTATATTCGCTGTAGGTGCGTTCGACAATGCCGTAGGCATAGGGCGGATTATTGAATGCCGCCTTGGTTTCCACCGGATCTCCCAGTACTCCACTGAACGTTCCTTCTTTAAGCGGCTGCTGGGCACCATTGTTATGGGCCAAGTCACCCGTAACCGGGTTGGATACATCATGACAGGTTCCGCAGAAATCCGGATCACGATGATAATTGGATTTGTACGAGGGATGCTTGGTCAACGCATCAGAGTAAGGTCCGAATTTTCCAACACCGGAAGACAGCACATACTGGGCCGAGCCGTAATGCCCTTCATCACCCGTTTTGGCAATAAACGGAGGGAACTGGACACCGATATGTTCACTCTGATCCGGATTGGTCATACGATGACAGGTATCGCACTCGATCCCGTTACCATCACGCTCCAACAGAGAAGAGCCATCTGTTGGAACCGAGCGGCCCGCGGTCCAGCCGCCGGAAGTGTGACAGCGAATGCAAATATCACCACCACCATCAAAGTCCTGCTCCGCAACACCAAGCGTTGCCCAGAATAGGGGATCACGGGCCGCATGGGACATCATGCTACCCTGCCAGGTATGTTGCGGCTCTATCGCCGGATCATAGCCACCGTGACAGAATTCACATTGTTCTGCCATGTCAAATTCGCCGATTTCTTCAGGCTGGGTTCCCGGCATCTGCGCCTCATTAGGCACTACATCCGCCGCCTGTATTGCCAGACTTACCGTAAACAGCATCACTGCCAAAAGCGTTTTCATCGCCTGCCACCTCCCGGTGTTGGATTCCATTCATGTTGAAATGACAAGCCATTATTCATGGCATGCATTTCCTTTCCCTGTTATTTGCATTGGTCAGGCTGGTGCCGCATTCATTCCTTGCTTGTACTGAAATGTTACCCTTTGGAATGAATGCGGCTTGCCAACTACTGTGTAACAAACCTTCCGCATTCGTGGTTATTACTTTTCGGTGATGGTCTATGCGTTAAGCGACATAAGGGTATTCACCGCATTGCACCACATGCCTGGTATGCACCACTATTGCTGATCATTACTGTAGATAAGCTCTCTACCCATCCAGCGTGGACCAGCGCCCTGTACAGGCTGCACAAAGTTTTCAGCATACGTTGATACCGGTTTACCGCCCACAGCCGTTACCCTACCGGTTTGCACCATATGCCCGGTTACAACATTTTCTTCCAGAAAATTACGTACGATATTGATGGGATGAACAAAGTTATTGGGTGCCACCTGGAGAATCACCGGACGCCGCAGAGGGTCAAGTATGGCTTCCTGATTCATTGGCTCTACCAGACTATAGGGTGGCGATACCGTGCCATCCGGATTTTTCACACCCGCCAGGAAACGGAGATTTCTGGCGCCATTGGTGCGACAAACTTCATCACTGGGGTTTCCATGGGGATAACAGGAAAACACATTGTAGACCTTGCTATCATCCAGCTTATTACCATTGATACTCACATCCAGAATACGACCCTGGCTCGCGGAAAGCGGGCCTTTCATCAGGTCAATATCAAAATGCATGTTTTGTGAAAAGCCCAGGAACCAGCCACCACGCTGCAGGTATGGTTGCGGATGGAACACGATATCCAATATCCCTTCCCAGGCAGCCCGCAATCTGCCACCCGTGAATTCCGTTACCGCCAGGGAAGCCCCATTGGGATAATAGGCATAGAGGTCACCCAGGGTGATATCGCCGGAAGCAACTCCGCCTCCCTGCAGAGGAGTACCCTCACCCAGGATCACTGTATCAAAGCGAAAACCGTTGGTAATACTCAGGGTATTATCCATTGTGGCACCCGGCACACTGCTCAGGGCAGCATCCAGAAACGCTGTGGTCATGAGATTATTGGATTCGTCCTCCAGCACATCCCAGCGCTCCAGGGTTACCATGGTCTTTCCTACCACGGTATCCAGGGGATCACATAGCGTATGCCCCTCACCATAGGGAAACCCGCCAGGACCAAAGGTATGGCAACGGAAATCCGGGCCCGTGACAAAGGTTTTGCGGGATTCATCCACAATGGCTTTCATCTGTGGATCTTCCGGTATGGATTCATCCAGCTCGATCAAGTTCCAGAGATAAGCAGCCACACCTTCTCGACCGACTCGCAGATCAAGACGACCGACAAACTGATCTTCACCGGCCTCGGTTACCAGGGTGATGCGATCATTGGGATGCCGAATCACTATGGGTTCCAGGGTTTGTTCATGGGTATGCCCACTGAACATGACGTCAATACCGGGAATTTCCCTGGCAATTTGAATATCCTTGGGTAAGCCCAACTCGGAAATCACCACCACCAGATCCACCCCTTGGGATCTGACCTCCTTTATCATTGCCGGCAACTCATGATCCTCGTAACCCATGGTAAACCGTAGACCGATATTGAAGGCTTCTGCCTGTTGCGGCACCATGTCAGCGGTAAGACCAATCACCGCCACATTCAGCTCACCCACTTTTTTGATTACATAGGGGGGTAGTACCCGGCCACCCATCTCACCCGTGGCTTCATTGTAGTTGTACAGGTTCACCGCCACCGTATCGAAATTAGCCCGGGTAATGGAGCAAGTCGGGGCTGACGCTTCGCAGCCTTCCTTGGTGGACGAGAGTGTGGTGCGGTTATTGGGAGATAATGGCAGATTTTCGCCAGCGAAGCGGTTACGAAATACGGCCGGACCATACCCGAAGTCCCAATTACCCGGCACCATGACATCGATACCCAGGGCATTCACCCCCGGCATCAACGCTTCACCCAAAGTAAAGTTGGCTTCTGCCGTACCGTGCGTGGTATCGCCCACATTGAGCAGCAGGCTATTGGGGTTTTCATCGCGGATACGCTTGATTACTGTGGCTGCCTTGGCCAATCCTCCGCTATTGGCGGCGGCCCGTCCTCCAGGGAAGATTTCCTGGTGCGGAATCATCTTTCCGTGTAAATCGGAAAACTGCATCAGTGTAATTACATCTGCCCTGGGCTTCCTTCCGGCTTCCAGTGGACCAATGAGCGTCATGGAAATACAGGCTGCCAATACAAACAGCTTATCGGGCAGCAAAGCCCCTTTTTTCGCTTCAAATAACATCACATCATCCTCGATTACGTTATCTTCCCTGCTGACATTGGAATGTCAGCCCCAATCCCGCGAAAATCTCCTTTTCGCGGGAGGTGGAACTTCTTTACTACACCAGAAACGTCTTCTTCCGCTTTTCCTGTTCCGGTTTACTGGGCACCCTTTAATGGCTGTATTTCGGGATTTCCGTACACCGGTGCAGGCAATGGCGCCAGCAGGCGTATTCGATTTCCTACCGGGTTGGCGGTATTGGATTTCAGGTAATCCGCGACCACTTGAGTGCCATCCACGGCCTCACCATTCTCATCCGTGTACTGCACCACATTCTGGGCCGGAATCTTATTAATAAGATTGGCTTCTGAGTTGTAGTTATAACCACCCAGGGTATAGGTCTTGGTGAGATCCAGCATTTCCCAGGTATCGGTTTCATAATCATGAATGGTGATATTGCTCGCCCGGTTACCAATGCTGGCATAGGGATCGAGGTCATAACGCAGGCCACTCCAGCCAAACAGCCAGCCACCACGCCACTGGGCCGGATCCGGATTCAAGGAACCATCGGAAGTATTTTCAATGACATTCTTGATTTGCTGACCAGTCACCTCTCCCTTGGCAATGAAGGGCCCGATGGCCACATAATGATAAATATCTTCCAGTTTGATGGGGCCAGGGGCGATATGGGTGCCATAGCGGAAACCGCGAATGATTCCGGCATCCGCCATGGTCATTTCCCGGAATACATCCGCCAGGAAATTGTGCGAGCTCCCCTCCACCACGGCCGGCATCTCTTCATGGGCAAAGTTGGAGCGGTGCAGCGGCACATCAGCCATGCCGATTACGGTATCGATAGGCATGGTCAGCATCGTGCCATTAACCGGGTTTTTATGTGGTATAAAACTCTTACCAACAAACGGCTTGCGAACTTCAGCCACCTTTTTGGCTATTCCGCGATCAGGATCGATACTGGTATCGATGGTGTGCATGGTGTACTCCACATCCACCACTTTCTTATCTTTAATGGTGAGGTGCATTTCACCCAAACGGGTTCCATCCTGCCCTTCTTCCACGATGAGCGTACCGCTACTGGTGACCACCTGTTCGGATGTTTCTTCATGCATATCCGAGGAAAGGATGACATCCACACCGGGAGTGGCTTCTGCGAGGCGAATATTATTGGCCAGGCCCAACTCGGAGATCATAATGAGCACATCCACCTGGGGGCGCAGCATGGGAACCAGCTCCGCCATTTCTGCTGTGCCGTTGCTGAAGCGGAATCCATCCACCACTTCCGCACCAATCACCTTGGGTCCACGCTCAGTGGTAAATCCAAGAATACCCACTTTCACGCCATCGATCTCACGGATTACATAGGGTGGCAACACACGTTCCCCGGTACGATCTGCATAGCGCGGCCCATCAAAATAGAGATTGGCTGCCAAAGCACCCCAGGGCGCCTTGGCGTCCTTACCTGCAAATAATTCCTGAAATCGCTCAGTGCCGTAGACAAACTCCCAGTTCCCCGGGGCAAAATAATCGACCTTGAATTCATTGATCACATCCACCAGCGCCTGCCCCTCTGTATACAGGGCTTCCGCTGACCCTTGAATGGTATCCCCGGTGTTGATCAATAAACTGGTATCATTGTCTTCCCGAATATCCTTGATCTTGCTGTACAAACGCGCCAATCCACCTTGCAGTTTTCCATTGCCGTCACTGCGCAGATGCGGTCGAGGGACCAGATGCCCATGCACATCCCCCATATGAATCAACGTCAAGCGAGCATCCCCTTTCGAACCATTGTCATCACCGGGCGGGCTGCCCTTACCCTTTCCCGCCAACGCAATGGGGCTTGCCATTGCCATACACAGCACCGAACAAATAATCATTGAGCTTGCCATACCAGGTTTCATAGTAAGTTCCTTATTTGTATGTTATTCCAGCACCCGAATCTTCCCTGGCGCCAGCGTGGAGCACACCCCATCATCGGGTGAAATCATGGATATTTAAAATGTCATGCTGCGCCTTAGACGAATGGCTAGTGCCTGCAGATGACAACTTCACTATGTGTCTATATGCAGCTCATTGCTTCAGGCAAAGGGCATCATGGGTGGCTACGCTAGCACAGTGGTTTGCAATGCAATTAGGCACAAGACCTTGTCATTTTCCACGACGTCGCGAATACCCGACAGACAAACCCGGATTGTAATTTTTCGGAATAAAAATGCTCGACAAAGCGTCAAGTAAGGTGCCGATGCCTCCCAGCAACTACAGGGTGACTGAAAGGCACAGCCCTTTTCCCGGAACCTGGGAAAAGACCAGGGAAGGTGAACTGTGCAAAACGAAAACGATCGAGTATCGCCATAGTCGCTGAAATACAGTGACCGTATTCATCAAATGAAACACTGAAAGTTGATACTGAAAAATCGGCCGTAAGCACACAAGCACTTCCATGATAACAATTTTTCTATGAGGCAAGGAGGGAAGTACCATGCTTCCAAAACAATTTTTTTGTAGCAACCCG
>CBDUNQ010000143.1:0-5962 GCA_965368625.1 uncultured Gammaproteobacteria bacterium | reverse complement strand
CATTTAACATAATATACATTATCAGTATAAATAAGTATATTCTAACGTAGGGCACATCCCTCGTTTCTTACTACATTGATGCCAGAAAATAGGATGTCCTCTCACAAGTACGGCAATGGCCAAATAATCACCATATCCACAATGTCACTCGAGTTCAGGCTTCATTCGGGCTTCAAACGTGAAACATTTGGTTTTGCGACGCTGTTTTCCACGATTGCCGCGGACCTTACGTTGAAATTGCGCCCAGATCTGTTTTCGTAATTCATTCTATTGAACTTGTACCGAGGGCATCTGTAGCCGTCGCGCCAAGGCGGTGCGATTGGCAATCAGATCACTCAACGTATAGGTATCCAGCACTGTGTAAAATGCCTGGGAGGCTTTTTGAAATGCCTCCCGCAACCGGCAGACACCCTCAATACGACAATCCGATGTGGCTGGCGAGAAGCATTCCACCAGTACACTGCCCGCTTCTGCCTTGCGCACTACTTCACCGATGCTGATGTGGTCCGGGTGCATATTGAGCTGTATTCCACCACCCCTGCCTCGTGTGGTCATTACATAGTCTTCTGCAGCAAGAAACTGCATCACCTTCAACAGGTGGTTTCTGGATATGCCATAGGCTTGTGCAATATCTCCCACGGCTGCGCGATACTCAGTGCAGCTTCCAAGATAGATCAGCACACGTAGGGAATAATCCGTAAATACTGTCAATTTCATCGAGTTGAACCTGCGTATAGCATAATCTGCCACCTGATCCGGCTGATATTAAGCCTGCCTTTTGCTGGTTTTCCTGGTATTCGTTATTGTAGTATATTATATACTACTTTATGAACTCATGATCAATTTCGAGGCTCATGGCCGAATATCCGGCCCTGGATTCATCCTGGAATTGATCAGAAGTACCCTCTGATAAAGCGTCAGGCAATGGTTTACTAGACGCCCCCTGACCCAATGTACCCTTATGTAACAGAGCGATGCTGATGCCATTACTGAATATCGAAGACCCTGCTAACAGACCAGCTTCCAGATTTGCTCTTTTCAGCCTCGGCTTCAGGCCATTTTTCCTGTTTGCAGGGATCGCAGCATTCCTGCTGGTTTTCTTCTGGATTCATGTCTACACGAGTGGGTCCTGGCATGCTGACTATTACGGTATGGTTGGCTGGCACAGTCACGAAATGATTTTTGGTTACAGCGTCGCAGTGATTGCAGGTTTTCTGTTAACTACGGTACACAACTGGACCGGCATGCAGACCGCCAGTGGAAAATCCCTGGCCCTACTCGTTGCGCTCTGGATCGCAGGCCGACTGGTGCCTTTCTTTTCTCACCTGCTGCCACACTGGATTATTGCACTTATTGATGCGGCATTTCTTCCAGTACTCGCGGTCAGCCTAGCGGTTCCGTTGTTGCGTAAACGCCAGACAAACAATCTGGTTTTTTTGTTTGTCCTCGCCGCGCTCACGGTCGCAAACGTAATGATGCATTTACAGGCACTTGGCTTGACGCACACAACGGCTATTCCCGGTATCCAGTTCGCTGTTTACCTGGTGGTATTGCTGATCACGATTCTCGGCGGACGGGTAATCCCCTTCTTTACCGAAAAAGGCATCACCGGTGCCAAAAGCAGGAAATGGAAAGCGGTCGAGATCTTGGCTTTGGGTTCCTTGATCCTGCTGATAGCACTGGACTTGACTGGCGCCAGGCCACAACTGATTATTGTGATCGCAACCATTGCCGCCATCGGGCACGGGCTACGGTTATATGGCTGGTATCACCGGAAAATCTGGTCGGTTCCCTTGTTGTGGATTCTTCACCTTGCGTATACCTGGCTGGTAGTCGGCCTGCTTTTGAAGGCGATGTCGGCTGCCGGATTGATCAATCCGGCACTGGCTACCCATGCCTTGACCAGCGCATGCATAGGTTCAATGACGTTAGGGATGATGGCGCGAGTAGCGCTTGGCCACACGGGTCGTGTACTCGGTGTTGCTTCCGTGATGACCTGGGCCTTCGTGCTCATCAACCTTGCAGGTGTTTCACGTGTATTTTTACCACTGATAATCCCTGGTAACTATAACGAATGGGTTATATTGGCTGGCGTGTTATGGAGCCTGGCATTTGTCATTTTTGTGTTTTCATATGCAGGTATGTTACTTCGGCCGAGAATTGATGGCAGGCCGGGCTGAAACAACGTTATTTGAATACAAAGATATCGACTCCTGTTCCGGACCGCTGCTGGCAAGATGACTTGCCGGCTGATATTGAACCAAGGAGCCTATTATAGGTCGTCGTTGCGAGGAGCGTAGCGACGTGGCAATCCCCAAACGCTTGATTTTACCACAGGAGATTGCCACGCTTCGATCGCAATGACGAGGATCTTTCACATATCAGAGATTCTCTAACATTGAACAGCATCCTAAAAAGCCAATCTCACCTCGGATCAGGATCAATAGCATGAATCCCCAGCCTATTAAATTCAGTCACCGGCTTGAAGAACTGACCCGTATTGTCCATGAAGTTGACTCAGCACCGGACCTGGATAGTGCGCTCAGGGTAATTGTACGGCGTACCCGCGAGGTCATGGCAGCCGATGTCTGTACTGTATACTTTACGGTCCATGATCAGCAACGCCACGTGGTTGCAGCTACAGACGGGCTATCGGCGAAATTGGTAGGACAGGTACATGCCGGTTTTGGCCGGGGCCTGATCAGTCAAGTGGCCGATAGTAGTCGACCTGTCAACATGGATCATGTACCTGAGGAACTGGATCAGGAATTTTTAACCCAAACGGGTGCAGGACATTACCATGGATTTCTTGGTGTTCCGGTAATCCACAAACGTCAGGTACAGGGGGTGTTGTTGGTACGACAGCGCGAAGCTCGTCGTTTCGACGATGCCGATGAAGCCTTTCTGACCACATTGGCAGCTCAGCTTGGCAGTGCCATTGCCTATGCCAGGGCGAATGGTGAAATATGTAAGCTTTGCAGCGTGAATGCGGAGGAATCGCGGCGGTTTGATGGGCTACCCGGTGCACCTGGAGTGGCCATTGGCAAGGGTTTCGTAGCGTTCACAACGGATCTTCAGGCTGTTCCGGACCGGCAGCCTGAAGATCCCGGCAGAGAAGAGCGGAACTTTCGTCATGCGGTTTCCTCCGTACGTGCTGAAATTACCCGGATTGCTGACAATCTTAAAGCATCGCTTTCGGCTGCGGATCACGCGCTTTTTGATGCCTATGCATTGATGCTGGATAGCCCGGAGATCGTCGATTCCGTGGTACAGCGAATCCATCAGGGTAACTGGGCACCCGGTGCCCTTCGACAAACCATCGAGACACATGCACAGCGATTCGATTCGATGGAA
This sequence comes from uncultured Gammaproteobacteria bacterium, assembly GCA_965368625.1. GTDB lineage: Bacteria > Pseudomonadota > Gammaproteobacteria > DSM-19610 > DSM-19610 > JAIVHA01. Next base: position 2,608 of record CBDUNQ010000143.1, on the reverse strand, counting down.
GACCCATACCTGCATGAACGGGCAACGGATATTCGGGAGCTTGGTACACGACTTCTATTGCGCCTGCAAGGCCGCACCACTCGCCTCGAGGACTGCCCACCGAACAGCATCCTTATCGGTAGTCAGATCAGTGCTATCGACCTTGGGATGATCCCTCCCGGGCGCTTACTCGGTATTATATCCACCGAGGGATCGTCTCTTTCCCATGCCGCCATTGTAGCCCGTGCACTTCATCTTCCCGCGGTTGTCGGCATCGAGAATCTGCCTCTTTCCGTACTGGATGGTCAGGAGCTTGTAGTGGATGGCAACCTGGGGCAGATCTATCTCAGGCCAAATAGCACACTGCGCAAAGCATTTACCACACTCATGGAGGAAGAGTGCGAACTCAGTGAGTCGCTATCAACTCTACAGGATCTGCCGGCAATGACCCCGGATGGCATGGAGGTTCTGCTGTATACCAATGCCGGTCTTGCGGCAGAGCTTACCCAGGCCACTGCCAGTGATTCTGCCGGTATCGGACTTTTCCGCAGCGAATTACCCTTCATGCTTTATGAACGTTTTCCAAGTGAGCAGGAACAGTTAACTCTCTACCGGCAGGTACTGGAGGCAGCAGCTCCCCGCCCGGTCACGTTACGGACGCTGGATGCAGGCGGTGATAAACCACTTTCCTATTTGAATATTGCCGAAGCGAACCCTGCACTGGGCTGGCGTGGCATACGGCTCACGCTGGACCATCCTGATATTTTTCTTACCCAGTTGCGCGCTGCACTTCGCGCCGATATCGGCATTGGCAATCTCCGGTTACTGTTACCAATGGTCAGTGATCATGATGATCTGCAGCAGGCACTACGCCTGATCAGTCAAGCACAACAACAGCTGCTTGATGAAGGGTTTGCCATTACCCACCCACCTATCGGCCTGATGATTGAAGTACCCGCTGCCATTCTGCTGCTGAAACAAAAAACCTTGCCTGTGGACTTTATTTCCGTAGGTACCAATGACCTCGCACAATTTCTGCTCGCCACAGACAGGAATAATTCCCGAGTATCCCGCCGCCTTGATCCCTGTCATCCGGCCATTCTACATGCCCTCCGGATAATCATAGGGGCTTGTAAAAATGCGAATAAGCCCGCTACTGTGTGTGGTGAAATGGCAAATGATCCTGCCTGTGCATTACTGCTACTGGGTATGGGTTTTGATGGGCTCAGTATCAGTGCTGCAGCGATACCCCGGGTAAAATGGGCAATTCGCAGCGTAGCTTTCGCACACATGCGAAGTCTGGCGGAACAGGCTCTTGAACTCGAGCATCCGCAAGCAATACATCGCCTGCTGGAGCGGGCGTTACAGGATGCCGGACTGGAACGGTTATATCGGAAGCAACCATGAAACGCACACCGGCTCTCTGCGGGCTATCAAGAGACCAATACACAGGACTTATGCTTGCGCGCTGTTTTGCATTATCCGTACCCCTCAAAATCAGCTTTTACTACTCTATCGGTAGTTAATATTGAGTATTTCAATATTAAAATACGTATTACCGGTTTGGAGATCCACACAAGCGGAGTTGAACCAGCCCCTGCCCTTTGGCCGCAGGATCCAATGGGATCGCTAAAGCCTGCGTGGAAATGGCCAGCAAAGGGATCCTTCCCGCAGCGCACAATGTGCCCATTCACTGCAAACACCAAACCGGCTGACGACTTCCAGAGAACCGCCGTAACCCGCCATAGCAACGGGTAGACGTACCCTCTTCACTACCCATAATTGTGCATCTTATTTTATATATATCGTATATTTCGATAATAACTACCAATAAATATCGTTTGTCTGACATCTGGCCGCCCTAATATGATGCATTCTGGATCTAATGACATGAGGACGCCATGCTGACATTTTTCAGTGCCTTGCGAAGCTTCGCCGGGATTGGTGCCAACCGTTCCAACCATCTGGAAAAATGGGTCTCCGGTGCGGGTGGTCTCGCCGGCATAATGGGGGTGGTACTGGTCAGCCAGACCTACCTGGGTTTGAATGACAGCGCAGCCCTGGTTGCTTCCATGGGGGCGTCGGCGGTGTTGTTGTTTGCGGTGCCGCACGGACCACTGTCCCAGCCCTGGGCTGTATTCGGTGGGCACTTGGTATCCGCCATTATCGGTGTTGCCTGTACTCACCTTGGATTGGATTTCATTCCGACAGCTGCCCTTGCGGTGGCGCTGGCGATTTGCGCCATGTATTACTTGCGCTGTATTCATCCTCCGGGGGGCGCCACCGCCCTGTCCGCTGTCGCCGGAGGGGAGTCCGTACATGCCTTGGGATTTCACTACGTGCTGACACCGGTGCTGCTGAATGTGCTTGTCATCCTTACCATTGCTATTCTATTCAACCTGATTTTCCCCTGGCGTCGTTACCCGGCGGTGTGGGCACGTAAAGCTGTTCCACCCTCTCAGCCGGAAAACACCGAACAAGCGGTAGAAGTCTTTTCACGTGAATCCCTCGTCAATGCGGCCAAGGTCATTGATTCGGCACCGGGTATCAGCAAGGAACATGTTGAAACTGTCTGCTCCCTCGCGTTATGTAATACTACCGATTCCGAACAAATGCACCCCGCCGAAAT
>CBDUNQ010000142.1:0-5981 GCA_965368625.1 uncultured Gammaproteobacteria bacterium | reverse complement strand
AAGCCGCCCTGGCGGTGGATGGACGGGCGATTCATCGGGTGAACCGGCGCTGACGAAGCACTGTTGCAAGACCAGGGTGGTTTTACATCGGGTCACTACACCGCATTGCGACTTCGGGCATTCTCTCCCAATGCTTCAGGTAGTATTCGGGGAGCATCAAGTGACGGTTGAAATGGTCACAGCAATACTGGTGCCCATTTGCAAAAGAGGAAGGTGTGTCCGCACCAATAAAAAAGGTGGCCAAGGCCACCTTTTTTACTACCAGCGGTACTGCTGCCGGGTTGGGGTAGTGCTTATTGCATGCCCTGAATATAGGAAGCCACGGCTTCCATTTCTTCGTCGGTCATCTTTGCCGCAATATTGCGCATCATCTTGCCGGCATCATTGGCGCGCTGACCCTTCTTGAAGGCCTTGAGCTGCAATACGGTGTACTTGGCATGTTGTCCCTTGAGGGAAGGGAATTTGGCGGCAGGGTTGCCGGCACCCGAGGGGCTGTGGCAACCCATGCAGGCGGCCACGCCGGTGCTCATGTTGCCGCCACGATAAATCTGCTCACCCATTTCAACCAGGGCCGGATCCGCCTTGGCAGGCTTGTTTTCCTGCTGGGAGTAGTAGGCCGCCAGATCTTCCATGTCCTGGGCGCTGAGGGGGGCGGCCATGGGTGCCATCATGGCGTTTTCGCGGTCGCCATCCTTGAAGTTCTGCAACTGTTTCACAATGTAGCTGGCGTGCTGCCCGGCCAGTTTGGGCCATTCGGGGTTAGCGCTGTTGCCGTCCGCCGCATGGCAGCCGGCGCAGGTGGCGGATTTGGCCTTGCCAGCGGCGGCATCGCCTGCGGCCAGGGATTGGCCGGTAGCACCAACCAGGGAAAATACTGCAGCAAATACAAACCACTTCTTCATGTTACACCAGCTCCTGTTATTCGGTGGCGGACCTGTTTTCAGAATTGCCTGCCCGCCACGGGGGTCGCGAACCTTGCCATGACCCGGGAAAGGTATGCATGGCTTGCACGGGCTCCGTTAAAAACGGTTGTTTTTACTCGGAATTTCAGCCCATGACCCTGGCTCGGGGGACGCTCTGCCTGGAGTGCCCCAAGTGCCGGGGTATCCTCGGGCGGAACGCCGCAAAAAAGAGCACAACTGTATACCAGTCCGGGGCCTCAGGGTCAACTCAAATGCCCCCATGACAGGAGGCGCAAAGATGGCCAAAATGCGCACATGAGCAACCGATACCAGCAAGCCCAGTTTCTTACCAGTGTGCCCGATATCCGCCACGCACCCCCCGATGAAGGGGCCGAAGTGGCCTTTGCGGGCCGCTCCAATGCGGGTAAATCCAGTGCCCTGAATGTGATTTGCCAGCAGAAATCCTTGGCGCGAACCTCGAAAACCCCGGGGCGCACCCAGCAAATCAACTTTTTTGCGCTGGATGAGCAACACCGTCTGGTGGACTTGCCCGGTTATGGCTATGCCAAGGTACCCGAGCAAATGAAGCGCAAATGGCAGGCGGCGCTCGGGGAGTACCTGGAAAAACGTATTGCACTCAAGGGCTTGATGCTGATGATGGATTGCCGCCACCCCTTGACGGCCTTTGACGAGCAAATGCTTGCCTGGGCAGCGGAAGCCCATCTCCCGGCCCACATCCTGTTGACCAAGGCGGATAAGTTGACTCGTGGGGGTGCCCAGAATGCCTTGCTGCAGGTGCGCAGGCAGTTACCGGAAATCCATCCCGGGGCCACAGTACAATTGTTTTCCGCGCTCAAACGTGTGGGACTGGAAGAGGCGCGTGCCCGTCTCGATGAGTGGATATTTGCTGATTAAGAGGTAGTCAGGCCGCTGCATTGCTCAGGAATGCAATATTTCCATTATCAATTAAATCAATTGGTTATGATTATTTCGGTCGAATTTCGGGCAAAAAAAACCCCGGGTTGCAAGGGGGGGAAGCACCGGGGTAAAAAACCCGGCTTGGGGAAACCGGGTTGGAGAAATGCCGCGGGTCAGACCCAGCGGTAGCGCACACCGGATTCCAGTGTGGGGCTAATTCATTTCAAGCAAATTGTCTGTAAAACGAAATTCCCTTCTATCTACTGCATCCACGAGAGGCTGCGTTATTTCTAAATTCGCGCCTTCTCTTGTAAGCTCATGACTACATGATAGGGCATTTTCTGAAAAATGGAAGCCCTGAATTGCAACAATTCCGTAATAGTTGTCAATTGGTGCACAACTTTGGAGCATTCGGGGTCGGTTGAGGCCACGGGCCTTTCCCACACAGGGGATATTCCCCTAATGGGCTTCATCCCAGTTGGCACCCACGCCGGTTTCGACCAGTAACGGTACCGAGAGTTCAGCCGCCTTTTCCATGGCTTGGCCGATCCCTGTGCGGGCTTCCGGTATGGCCTCTTCCGCCACCTCGAAAACCAATTCATCATGTACCTGCATGATCATGCTGGCCTGGGTGCCGGTATCCCGTAGCCAGGTATCCACCCGGCACATGGCGCGTTTGATGATGTCGGCGGCTGTGCCCTGCATGGGGGCATTAATGGCGGTACGTTCGGCCGCCGCACGGCGCTGGCCATTGCGGGCATTGATTTCCGGAAGATAGAGGCGGCGGCCAAAAACCGTTTCCACATAGCCCTGTTCCCTGGCCTGTTCCCGAGTGGCGTCCATATAGGCCTTGACCCCGGGGTAACGCTCAAAATACCGATCCACATAGGTCTGTGCTTCATGGCGCTGTATGCCCAGCTGTTTGGCCAATCCAAAAGCGGACATGCCATAGATGAGGCCGAAGTTAATGGCCTTGGCGGAGCGACGCTGATCCTGAGTGACCTTGTTTTCGGTAACGCCAAAAACTTCCGCAGCCGTAGCGCGGTGTACATCGGCGCCACTGGCAAAGGCAGACAGCAGGCTTTCGTCACGGGAAAGATGGGCCATGATGCGCAATTCAATTTGGGAGTAATCAGCCGCCAGTATGCGATAGCCTTCGGGGGCGATGAATGCCTGGCGGATCCGCCGACCCTCCGGCGTGCGAATGGGAATATTCTGCAGGTTCGGGTCGGAAGAGGAAAGTCTTCCGGTAGCCGCTACCGCCTGGTGGTAGGAAGTATGTACCCGCCCGCTATCGCCATTGATCTGTTCCGGCAGCTTATCCGTGTAGGTGGATTTGAGCTTGCTCAACGAGCGGTATTCCAGAATTTCCCGGGGCAGCGCATGGCCCAGGTCAGCCAGTTCCTGTAGTACATGCTCTGCCGTGGAGGGGGCACCTTTGGGTGTCTTGGCCAGTACCGGCAACTCCAGCTTGGTATAGAGGATTTCCTGGATTTGCTTGGGAGAGCCCAGATTGAAGGGTTGACCCGCCGTGGCATGGGCCTGGGTTTCGATTTCCTGTAAGCGCTGTGCCAGTTCCCCGCTCTGCCGGGCAAGCATGGCTTGATCCACCAGCACGCCATGGCGCTCCATGGCCGCGAGGATGGGAATTACCGGTCGTTCAATGGTTTCAAATACCGCTTGCAACCGGCTTTCCTGTTGCAGGCGTGGCCACAGGGCCTGGTGCAGCTGCAGCGTGATATCGGCATCTTCCGCGGCATAGGGGGCGGCTTGCTCCAGGGGGATATCATCGAAGCGCAACTGCTTGGCGCCCTTGCCGGCCACGTCTTCATAGTGAATGGTTTTATGGTTCAGGTATTTGAGTGCCAGGGAATCCATGTCGTGCCGACTCGCGGTGCTGTCCAGCACATAGGATTCCAGCATGGTGTCATAGGCGATCCCCTGCAGATCAATGCCGTGGTTGGCCAATACGTTCAGGTCGTACTTGATATGCTGCCCGATCTTGGCCAGTTGCGGGTCTTCCAGTAATGGCTTCAATTGAGCCAATACCGCATCCCGTTCCAGTTGCCGGGGCGCCCCCGGATAGTGATGGGCCAGCGGCACATAGGCGGCCTCGCCTGGGGTAACGGCAAAGGAGACACCCACAATTTGCGCTTCCATGTAATGCAGGCTGGTGGTTTCCGTATCAAAAGCGAACTGCCCGGCGGAGCGCAGCTTTTGCAGCCAGGCATCCAGTGCCGACTGGGTGAGAATCGTGGTATAGCTGGCATCCGTCGGAGTTGAGGGTTCCGCGCTTGTGCCGGCAGCCTGGCTGCCGGTATTCAACTGTTTCAACCAGGTGGAAAACTCCAGTCGTTCATACCATTGCCGCAGGGCTTCGGTATCCTCGGGGCCACGGGTCAAGTCCTCGGGCTGCTGCTCCAGGGCCACATCACACTTGATGGTGGCCAATTGCTGGGACAGCGGCAGGGTGTCCAGGCTATGGCGCAGGTTTTCGCCGATCTTGCCTTTTACCTGGTCGGCCTGGGCCATCAGGGCTTCCAGTGATCCATATTCATTGAGCCATTTTGCTGCGGTCTTGGGGCCTACCTTGGGAACCCCCGGAATATTGTCCACGCTATCACCCACCAGGGCGAGATAGTCAATGATGCGTTCCGCCGGTACGCCGAATTTTTCCACCACCGCGTCAGCATCTGTATGGGTATTGCTCATGGTATTGATGAGGGTGACATGCTCATCCACCAGTTGCGCCATATCCTTGTCGCCGGTGGAAATGAGGGTCGGGATACCGGCCCGGGAAGCCTGGCTGGCCAGGGTGCCGATGACATCGTCGGCTTCAACCCCGCTGATGACCAGTAGTGGCAGACCCATGGCGCGTACCAGGGCGTGCAGCGGCTCGATTTGTTGCCGTAATTCATCGGGCATGGGAGGACGGTTGGCCTTGTACTGGTCATACAGGTCATCGCGGAAGGTCTTGCCCTTGGCATCGAACACCACGGCGATGTGTTCCGGCTGATATTCCTCCAGTAACTTGCGCAGCATGTTGATTACGCCATACACCGCGCCGGTAGGCTCTCCCCTGGAATTGGTGAGGGGGGGCAGGGCGTGAAAGGCCCGATACAGGTAGGATGAACCATCGACCAGAATAAAGGGCTTGGTTTCAGGCATGGCGACTGGGATTCCTTATGGGTACCGTGGATGCAGGGGCGTCATGGTATCATTTTGACGCCGTCAGGGTGCGGCCCATTCCTCTTTACCGGTACGCGGCTGCCGGGTTGAGGTCCAGCATAGGAAAACACAGGCATGACACAGTCGAATACTGGCTCCCGAACTTCACGGCTCCCCATGGATGAAACCCTGCTGACCCGCGAATCCTGGAAAATCTTTCAGATCATGGCTGAATTTGTGGAAGGCTTTGAGCGCCTGGCGCCCATCAAGCCTTCCGTCAGCATTTTTGGTTCGGCGCGGACCAAGCCGGATCACCCCGATTATCAGTTGGCGGAAACCATAGCGCGCCTGTTATCCGATGCCGGTTTCGCGGTGGTCAGTGGCGGCGGCCCGGGGATCATGGAGGCAGCCAACAAAGGTGGCTTTGCCGGGAAGTCACCCAGCATCGGGCTGAATATCATTTTGCCACGGGAACAGGTGGGCAATGAGTATCAGGATATTTCCCTCAATTTCCGCCACTTCTTTTCCCGTAAAGTGATGTTCGTGAAATACGCTTCCGCCTATGTGGTGTTACCCGGTGGCTTTGGTACCCTGGACGAACTGGCGGAAATCCTTACCCTGGTGCAAACCGGCAAGACGCCGCGCATACCCATCATACTGGTGGGAAGCCGCTTTTGGAGTGGGTTGCTGGACTGGTTTGCCAACAGCCTGGTGGAAGAGGGTACCATTTCCCCCAAGGATATGGATTTGTTTCAAGTGCTGGATGAACCGCAGGCGGTGGTGGATGCCATCTTCCAGCATTACGAAAGCCGTTGTTTCGAGCTGTCCGCTCAGGAACGTGAACTATTGCTTGAGTTATAACAAGCCAAAGGAATTTTCATGCGCAAGCCCCTGTTAGCCATTGCCCTGGTCCTGTCTTCCGCCCCCCTGCAGGCGGAAATACCACCGGCCCTGCCGGAGATTGAGCCACCCCCGGTGCCTACCGGCACGTCC
>CBDUNQ010000141.1:0-5982 GCA_965368625.1 uncultured Gammaproteobacteria bacterium | reverse complement strand
CTGGCACTGGCGTTGGTGTTCCAGCTACCGGCCTGCAGCTGGGTTGGCACGAGTGGCAGTGGTCAAGAGGAACCGACGGTGGGTGATTTACGCCCACAGCAGGAATGGCCTGCAGTGCCACCCCTGGAAGGCAAGGTCAGTCGACAGGCGGCCATGACCCAGTATGAACGCTTTCTGAAAGACGCCAAGGATCCGGATCTGGTCCCCGAAGCCATGCGCCGTCTGGCGGATCTCCATCTGCAGCAGGAACAGGATGGAATTGCACTGGGTACGGAACCCGGGGAGTTAGCAACTTCCGGTGGCTCTCGCGCCGCCCAACTGTATCAGGAACTGCTGCAGCGTTTTCCTGATCACAGCCGCAATGAAGGGGCGCTCTATCAAATGGCGCGTGCCTTTGATCAACAGGCCGATGCGCAACCGGCCATGGCGGCACTTTCCGAGTATGCGGAAAAATATCGTGGCACCGATCGGTATGACGAGGTGCAATTCCGTCGTGGCGAATTTCTCTTTGTGCAACGCCAGTATGCCGGGGCGGAAGCAGCCTATGCGGAAGTGCTGGCCCAGGGGCGCGATTCCCTGTTTCATCAGCAAGCACTGTATAAAATGGGTTGGGCACGCTTCAAGCAACAGGATTATTACGGCGCGCTGGATGCCTATCTGCAACTTTTTGATGAAACCCTGGCTGCGCATGACACTTCATCCCTGCCACAGAATCTGGAGCGCATCGATCAGGATCGCATTGAAGATACCTTGCGCGCCGTCAGTTTGAGCTTCGTGTATCTGGGGGAGCCGGATGAAATCACCCGCTATTTTGCTTCCCGTGGTGCACGCAGCTATGAACCCATGCTCTATGCCAATCTGGCCGGCATGCATCTGCAGAAGGAACGCTTCAGCGATGCCGCCGCCACCTATGGCCTGTTCGCCACCAGTCACCCCGATCACCAGGAAGCACCCTTGTTCCAGTCGCGGGTTATTGATGTCTATAAGCAGGCTGGCTTTCACCAGCAGGTCCTGGAGGAAAAACAGGCTTTTGTACAGCGTTATGAACCGGCCGCACCCTATTGGCAGCGTCATGACCCGGCGGCAGTGCCACAAGTACTGGATCAGGTACAGCGGCATTTGCGCGATATCGCACGGCACTATCATGCCGAAGCGCAAAAGGGCAAAAAGCCTGAGGCTTATGCCACTGCGGGGCAATGGTATGAGCTTTACCTGAAATCATTCCACGATAGTGAACAGGCACCGTTGATGAATTTCCTGTATGCCGAATTGTTGACCACCGGGGGTTTCCATGGCAAGGCGGCGCAACAGTATGAGCAGACTGCCTATGAATATCCATCCCATGAAAAATCGGCGGAGGCCGGCTATGCCGCTTTACTTGCCTACGAGCGCCATGAAAATGCATTGCCGGTAGCAGAGAGGTCCCATTGGCATCGTCAGGGCATTGCCAGCGCGCTGCGTTTCTCCGATACATTCCCGAATCATGCACAGGCCCTGCCGGTACGCACCCGTGCCGCCCAGCAATTATTCGCTCTCGGGGATTACCCTGCCGCTATAGAGGCGGCAGCCGGTGTGATTGCCCGTGAGGATGCCGATGCTGCCCTGCAATTATCCGCCTGGACCCTGGTGGCCCATGCCCAGTTTGAGCGGCAGGACTATGAACAGGGGGAAGCCGCCTATCAACAAGTGCTCAAGCGCAGTCCGGCACAGGGTGAGGAGCGCTTCGCACTGGAGGAAAAACTGGCGGCCTGTATTTATAAACAGGGGGAACAGGCACGTAAGGCCGGCGCTTTGGAAGAGGCGGCGGGACATTTTCTGCGCAGTGCCACGGTGGTGCCGCGATCTTCTTTCAATGTCACCGCTCAGTATGATGCGGCGGCTGCCTATATTCAGCTGAAAAACTGGTCGGCCGCCATCCCGGTATTGGAAGACTGGCGGGTGCGTTATCCGCAGCATGAACTGCAGGCTGATGTCACCCGTAAGCTGGCGGTCTTGTATAACGAAAATCAGCAACCGCTACAGGCCGCCGCGGAATTTGACCGCATGGCGGGCTCGGAACCAGACCCGGCATTGCGTCGTGAGGCGGCCTGGTCGGCGGCCACCCTGTATCAGCAGGCGCAACAGGCACCCCAGGCCATGGCCGCCTATGAGCGCTTTGTGCGCGAGTATCCCCAGCCGCTGGAGCAGGCCATGGAAGCACGTCAGCAACTGGTATTGCTTCACGAAGCCGCGGGTGATCGCAGCGGTCAGCGGCAATGGCAGCAGCAAATCGTGGCCGCGGACCGTGCTGCCGGCTCGCAGCGCAGCGAACGCAGTCAGTATCTGGCGGCCCATGCGCGCCTGGCCCTGGTGGAAGATGCCCACCAGGCATATGCCCAGGTGCGCCTCCAGGAACCCCTGCAGAAAAATCTGGCACGTAAGAAAAGTCACATGCAGGCGGCTATCCAGGGATATACCGAAGCCGCTGCCTATGGCGTGCTGGCCGTGAGTACGCAAGCCAGTTATCGCCTGGCGGACCTGTATGCCGACTTCGGTGCGGCACTGATGGCTTCGGAGCGCCCTCACGGGCTGAGTGGGGAAGAGCTGGAACAATACGATATTCTGCTTGAGGAGCAGGCCTATCCTTTTGAAGAGAAGGCCATAGCCGTGCATGAAACCAATGCGGAACGCACGGCGGAAGGCATCTATGATGAATGGGTACAGAAGAGCCTGGAACAGTTGGCCCGCCTGTTGCCGGCCCGCTACGGGAAAAAGGAAAGGAGTGATGGTTTTGTTGCGCCCTAGTCTGCAATGCCTGTGCCTGAGCCTGCTGAGTTTGCTGATGGTGGCTTGCGGCTCTCTGCCCCTTGCCCGGGACCCGCAAGGCCAGACTGCAGTGGACCAGGCTGCGGGTTCTGCAGCCCAGCGCATTCCACAGGCCCTTCCAGCCGAGTATGTGAAGGTGCAGGCGCTGATGGTAGCCGGGCAATATGAGCAGGCATTGGCGCCGCTGCGGGCCTTGCAGGAGCGGCATTCGCAACAGGCGGCCCCCCTGGTGAACCTCTCCATCGCACTCTATGGGTTGGGGCGTCTTGAGGAAGCCCTGAGCGCGGCCCAACAAGCGGTTTCCCTGGAGCCGGAGAATGCCGCAGCGCAGCATCAGTACGGCATTGTGGCCCGTGCCAGTGGCGATTTCGATGCCGCGGAGCAAGCGTATGGCAGAGCACTGCAATTGCAACAGGACTATGCCCTGGCCCACCGGAATATGGGGATTTTGCTGGATTTGTACCGTCATCGCCCGGAACAGGCATTAAAGCACTATCGCCGCTATCTGGAATTGGCGCAACCCGCCGATGAAGAAGTGGAGCGTTGGGTGACGGAGCTGGAGCGGCGCATTACCGCGGGGAGGAATTGATCCATGAGCGTTGCAGTACAGACTGTTATGGCCAGGTGGCTGTGTGCCGCCGGGCTGCTGCTGGCACTGGGCTGGCAGGTCTCCGCCCGGGCCGCGGAAGAAATGGAGCTGGAGGGCATGGCGGTGTTCGGCAATCAGGAGTTGCCCAAGGCCCTGTTCATTGTGCCCTGGAAAGATGCCGAATCGGCCCTGGCACCGGAGCGCCCCCTCAACACCCTGGTCAATGAAGCCCTGCAGCCCGTTGATCCCGATGTTTTTCGTAGAAAAATCGAGTATTTCGACACAGTTCACAACAAATGATATGGGTTCGGGGTGTAATCCCCGGAAGATTTTCGGAATTTACACAAGGAGTTCACCATGGATATGTACTCGGCAGCCGTCTCATTTTTCCAGGCAGGAGGCCTGTTCATGTACCCCATCGTAGTGGTGCTGGCCCTGGGCCTGGCCATCGCCATCGAACGCTACATTTACCTGACGGCGGTGCGCGCCACCAATCAACGGATCTGGAAGCAGATCATGCCGCTGCTGATGGAGGGACGGCTGGATCAGGCAGCGGACCTGGCGGACAAATCCAAATCGGCCCTCAGCCGGATACTGCGCTATGGCCTGGATCGGGCCGCTCACGCCCGGCGGCGCGGTGATGTGGAAGTGGCCATGGAAGAAGGCCTTATGGAAACCGTGCCACGTCTGGAAAAGCGTACCCACTACCTGGCCACCTTTGCCAATATCGCCACCCTGCTGGGATTGCTGGGTACCATCATCGGCTTGATACAGGCGTTTACGGCGGTAGCCAATGCAAATCCGGCGGAAAAGGCCGACATGCTATCCGCCAGTATTTCCGTGGCCATGAATACCACGGCATTCGGCCTGATGGCGGCCATTCCCCTGTTGCTGGTGTACACGGTGTTGCAGACCAAAACCACGGAACTGGTGGATAGCCTGGAAATGGCCTCGGTGAAATTTCTCAATATCCTCACGGAGCAGGGCAAGGGAGCCAGCCTCTAATGAAACGGCGCTGGCGCAGACCGCACCTTTCCCGGCAGCCGGCCGAGGTCAACATCACGGCCTTCATGAACCTGATGGTGATCCTGGTGCCATTTCTACTGATCACGGCGGTGTTTTCCCGTATTACCGTACTGCAGCTGGATATGCCGGCCCAGAGTACCCAGCCGCAACAGGCGCCCGAAGAGCCGCCGTTGCTGCTGGAAGTGATTGTGCGGCAAAACAGTATCGAAGTGGGTGACCGCAAGCGGGGTTTGCTGGAGCGGGTGGAAGCCACGGAAGATGGCACGGATCTGGAAGCGGTATCCAGGGTGCTGCAGGAAGTGAAGGCGCGCTTTCCGGATGAACAGGAAGTGACGCTGCTATTGGAGACGGATATCCCCTATGATCGTCTGGTGCAGATGATGGATACCCTGCGCAGTGTCCCGGTGAAGCAGGATGAAGAAGTCATTATGGCGGAACTGTTTCCCGCGATTTCCATCGGTGACGCGCCACCTGCGGGCAATAATGAAGTCAAAGGAAAAGACTCATGAAGCAATCACGCCGCGCGCGTCGCATGGCGCGCAGTCATTTGCGTAACAGCCGCACGCCGGCCTTCAATCTGGTATCCCTTATGGATATCTTCACCATTCTGGTATTTTTCCTGCTGGTGAACAGTTCTGATGGTGAGGTGTTGCCGACTACCAAGAATGTGCAGTTGCCCGAGTCCACATCGGAAGAAAAGCCACGCAGTAATGTGGTGGTCATGGTGACCCAGGAAGATATTCTGGTACAGGGCAAGCGGGTGATCACCGTGAGTGATTTGCAGGATACCAGTGAAATCATCATCACTTCCCTGCAGACGGTACTGGAAGCCGAGCGTGGCAAACAGTTGTTACCGGCCTTGGATGAGGGTTCTCAGCCAGTGGCCGGTGTCACCATCATGGGTACCAAGCAAATTCCCTATAGCCTGTTAAAGCGGGTAATGGCCACCTGTACGCAGGCGGGCTATGGATCCATTTCGCTGGCGGTATTGCAGAAACCGCTGCAGGAAAGCTGAGGCAAGGAGCAAAGCACCATGAGTTACAGCCATTCTCTCAGCTTGCCCTGGTCGGTAGCGCCGGAAGATGAGCAGCGATTCCGCCGGGTGCTGGTTACGGTACTGGCGCTGAGCCTGGTACTGAGTGTGGTGGTCCCCATGCTGCCGGTGTTCAAAAAACCCATCGAGGAAGAAGTGCAGTTGCCGCCTCGAGTGGCAAAGTTGATTTTTGAAAAGCGTGCCGAACCCAAGCCTGTGCCCAAGCCCAAGCCAAAGCCGGTGGAAGTGAAAAAACCGGAACCCAAGGTGGAGCCCAAGCCACAGGAAAAGACCCCGCCCAAGGTGGTGCAGAAAAAACCGCCCCCGCAGCCGAAACCCGTGGATCGCACGGTGGAGGCACGCAAAAAGGCTGCTCGCAGTGGCTTACTGGCGATGCAGGATTCCCTGGCGGATTTACGCGACCAATCCACGGATCCGTTGCGCAATGCCAAGCGTATCAGTAACAGTGCCACCCAGGCCCGGGACGTGGAGCGCTCCCTCATTACCTCCAAGGTGGCCGGTGCCAGCC
>CBDUNQ010000140.1:0-5982 GCA_965368625.1 uncultured Gammaproteobacteria bacterium | reverse complement strand
GCCTCACCGGCCTTTACCAGCCGGACGGGTTCGGCCGTGACCCTGGACTCTGGCGCCGTTTCGGCAACGACCTTCAAAGCCGGTCGGGAAGCCGACTCCAGCGGTACGGTTTCCAGCGGCACGAGATCCGGTAAATCACCTTCCTGATCTGCCGGATTGGGCAGCTCCACTTTCTGCGGTGCGAGATCCGGAAGCTCCTCTGCCACGCTTTCTGACACGGGCGATACTGCTTCTGTTTCCGGCTCCGGCTCCGCCTTGGGCTCCACCACGGGAACCGCCTGTTCTTCCATGCGGTGGCTGCGACTGCGATCCGCCAGGGCAATTAGCTTGCTCACCAGCTTGTCTCCCCAGCCACGCCCGGAAGACATTTGACTCTCGCTGAACAGAATCGGCGCGGGCGCCGATTCAATCAGAAATTCCAGCGCGGATTCTTCCGGCTCTTCCACCAGATCAATCAGAATCACGTCGGCATGCAGTTGATGCAGACTGTCTTCCGATAGTTCCGACAGCGCCATGCATGTCATTACATCGAGCTGGTGTTGGCGAAGCAAACCCTGTAGCAGACTACGTTGTTTACCCTCTTCCGCAACCAGCGCCACCTTCAGCGCCGAATGCGCAGCATCAACCATGTTTACCCTTCTCAACCAGAATTTCCTGGATATTTTCCAGCAGCTCCGATTCCACAAATGGCTTGCCGAGGTAACGATTCACACCGATTTCCATAGCGCGATTGCGATGCTTGTCACCGGTACGGGAGGTAATCATGATGATCGGCGTGCTACGCAGACGTGCATCATTCCGCACATGGGTAGCCACTTCGAAGCCATCCATACGCGGCATTTCTATATCCAGCAGCATGACATCGGGCAGGATTTCCTGCAGTTTCGCCAGGGCATCCACCCCATCCTTGGCCGCCACCACGTTCATGCCATTGCGCTCCAGCAGGCGCGTGGTGACCTTGCGCACGGTAATAGAGTCGTCCACCACCATGACGGTGACTCCCTCTTCTTCCTTCTCTTCCGGAACCGCCTGTTCCACGGTCTTGAGTACCTGGGCAAGACTGCCCATGCGCACCAGCGGCGCCAGTTCGAGAATCAGCACTACGCTGCCATCCCCGAGAATGGTGGCACCGGAGACACCGGGTACGGTACTGATTTGTGCGCCCACGGATTTCACCACGATTTCGCGGCTGCCCAGCAATTCATCCACATGCAGCGCCACACAATGCTCGCCGGAGCGGGCCAGCAGCACCGGCACGCGGTTGGGCAGGGCTTCGAGATTCGGTGAGCTTACACCCAGCAGACTGCCCAGATGCTGCAACTCATATTGATAGCCTGCATAGTCGTAACGCGCACCGGAATCGTTATACAGTTTGAGCAGGTCTTCGCGGCGCAGGCGCACAATCCCTTCAATACTGGAAAGCGGTATGGCATAACTGTCTTCACCGGCATTCACCAACAGGGCATGGTTGATGGCCAGAGTAAAGGGCAGACGGATAGTGAAGCAGGTGCCTTTACCGAAGGTGGAGCCGATGTGCAGTGAACCACCCAGCTGCTTCACTTCACTGCTGACCACATCCATACCCACACCACGACCCGATACCTGGGTGACTTCCTGGGCCGTACTGAAACCGGACTCCAGAATGAATTGCAGAATTTCATCATCTGTGAGCTTCGTGTCCGCGCGCATCAGCCCGCGCTCGATGGCTTTTTTGCGTACGCTTTCGAGATTGATGCCGGCACCGTCATCCTCAATGCGAATCACCACTTCCGAGGCTTCACGCGACAGGGTCACATGCATGGCACCGGCTTCCGGTTTGCCGGCGGCACGCCGCTGTTCCGGTGATTCGATACCATGGGAAATGGCATTACGCAGCATATGTTCGATGGGGGCTATGATGCGATCGATAACGGTACGATCCATTTCGCCTTCCGCACCCTCCAGATGCAGTTCCGCCTGTTTACCCAGGGTCTGACAGGTTTGCCGGACGATACGGCGCATGCGTGGGGCAAGCCCGATGAAGGGCACCATGCGGGTACGCATCAAGCCTTCCTGCAATTCGGTATTGACGCGCGACTGTTGCAGTAACAGGGTTTCCGATTCACGGGTAATGCTATCCAGCAAGACCTGGATACTGCTCAAGTCACCCACACTCTCCGCCAGAGAGCGGGAGAGTTGCTGCATGGTGGAATAGCGGTCCATTTCCAGCGGGTCGTAATCCACGCCGTATTGGTCCATTTCATCCTGATAATTGGAAAGAATCTGTGCCTCGGTTTCC
Source organism: uncultured Gammaproteobacteria bacterium (assembly GCA_965368625.1). Classification (GTDB taxonomy): domain Bacteria; phylum Pseudomonadota; class Gammaproteobacteria; order DSM-19610; family DSM-19610; genus JAIVHA01. Next base: position 3,704 of record CBDUNQ010000140.1, on the reverse strand, counting down.
AACTCCAATTGACGCAACTGTTGACGCAATCGGGTAATGGTCTGATCCATTTCCGTCAGGTTGAAGCGGTATGCCCCTACCTGCTGCTCCAGACGAGAGCGGTAAATACTGATTTCGCCGGCATAGTTCACCAGGTTGTCGAGCAGGTCGGCGCGTACCCGCACCAGCTCCTGCTGCGGGGATCGTGCATGCATGCGGCGATCCTGATCTTCCTGTTGCGCTTCGGCCAGTTCGCGGGCCTTTTGCGCGGCATCCAGCTTGACCACCTTGGCACCCGGAATCAGTGCCTGCAGTTCAGCCACCAATCCATCGGCGGACTCGATCGGCTCCTGCTTGCGTACTTTTTCCACCATGGCCACCAGGCGGTCCTGGGCCACATGCAGGGCATCGAATACCGGCTTGGGAGGAATCTTCTTGCTATCGGAAAACACCGTGACCAGGGCTTCCACGCCATGGGAAAGGTCACCAATGGCAGTGATATTGGCCATGCGTGCGCCACCCTTGAGGGTGTGCAGTTCACGCTGGAACTGTGCCATAAGATCGAAATTATCCGGCGCCTGGGACCAGCGGTGCAATGTGGCTTCGCTGGATTGCAGGATTTCGTCGCCTTCCTCCAGGAAGATTTCCAGCAATTCCGGGTCCGCATCGGCATAGAATTCCGCACCGGTGGTCGCGGCTTCCGGCTCCGTTGCTTCGGCCTGTTCCTCCACCTCGCCTTCGGCCTGCAGATGGATGTGCTGCAATTCTTCGGTTTCCCCGGTGTCGTGAAGCAGGGACTCCAGTTCGGTGATGAGGCCGGTAGCGGGTTCCACTTCTTGCTGGGCACGGACCTTTTCCACCATGGAGGCAAGACGGTCTTGCGCCATCTGCAACAGATCCAGCATGCGCGTGGTGACCGGTGCATCGCCTTCCACCACAGCTTCCAGCATGGTTTCCACACCGTGGCTCAAATCGCCCACTGCAGTGATTTCCGCCATGCGCGCGCCACCTTTCAGAGTATGCAGTTGCCGCTGGTACTCGGCCATTAATTCAGCATCATCGGGCGCCTTGATCCAGCGTTGCAGTGTGGCATCACCGGATTCGAGAATTTCGTCGGCTTCTTCCAGGAAGATTTCCATCAATTCCGGATCTACATCGGCATAGGGATTTTCCGCAGCCATCATGGGGGCTGCTTCGGCGGGCTCTTCCACAGGCTCTTCTGGCAGCGCTGCGATTTCCACTTCCTCCACTTCCACACCTTCCTGTTCGAAGGCGGTCTCGGTCGGTAGTGAATCATCAACCACTTCTGGCGCAACCTCTTCCGAGGGCGCCTCTGCACCGGCAGCGATGGCATCGGCCCGGGCCATGATGGCCAGTGGATCGATTTGCGGAGCACTACCGGAAACCACCTGTTCCACCAGTTGCGGCAGGCAGTCACCCACTTCCCGCATCACGGAAAGTACCGCGTCATTACTGGGTACCACACCCTCGAGTACCCGGTTCAGCAGGCTTTCCACGGACCAGGAAAATTCTCCAATGGCCATGGCACCCACCATGCGTCCACTACCCTTGAGGGTGTGGAAAGACCGTCGAACCGTTACCAGTGCTTCCTGATCGTCCACATTGGCAAGCCATTGGGGCAGGTGCTGCTGTATGGAAGCCAGCTCTTCCTGTGCCTCTTCCACAAACACTTCATAGATATCCGGATCCACGCCATCGCCGATGACCGCATATACCGGAGCCTCGCCACCAGTGGCCGGCGCTTCCGTCGCCGCCTGTTGCTCGGGTTCGACGCCTTGGCTTTCCGGCTGCTCGCTTTCCTTGGCCAGGGCCGCCTGCTCCGTTGCCAGCTGGGCCTGATGCAGCACATCTTCCTGCAAGGCCTTCACCTGCTGCAGCAGGGGTTGAATATCGGGCAGTTCCGAAGCTTCATGCTTGAGCAGATCCATGATTTCCTGAATGTGATCCGCGCCCTGCGTCAGCGCTGCCAGACCATCCGCCGGCATACTCATCTGCTCCGCCAGCAATAACTTGGCATAGCGCTCCAGTTCACTGCCGATATCGGCGATTTCCTTGGCCTCCGCCATGCGGGCACTGCCATGGAGGGTGTGCAATGCACGGATCAGGGCTTCATTGACTACACAATCAGCTTCATTGTTGGCGCATGCCTCGATAAAGGCACGCACGGATTTCAAATGGGTGTCGGTCTCGGCATAGAATATTTCATATAACACGGGATCCATGACGGCAATGGGGGTGATTTCCTGCTCGGTAGGCAATTCATCGTCACCCAGCAAGGGCGCAGGAACAAATTCCTCTTCCCGGGAAACCGGTTGTGCCTCTTCCTGTCTCACTTCCACCGAATCCAGCGGCTCGCCACGTCCCAGGGCTTCTGCCTGGGCCTGCAACAGGGCAAAATCGATTTCCGGGTCACCATTACCCTTCACTTGCTCGATCAGTTCACCCAGGGCGGGAATGGCTTGCTGCAGCACCTTGGCCATGTCTTCATTGAATGCCAGAGTGCCATCAAGTACACGATTGAGCATGCCTTCAAAAGCCCAGGAAAACTCGCCAATAAAGGTGGCGCCCACCAGGCGCCCACTGCCTTTAAGGGTATGGAAGGAACGCCGCATGGTGGTTAGGGCATCCTGGTCTTGTGCATCATCAAGCCAACGCGGCAACAATTCACGAATGGTGGATAATTCTTCTTCCGCTTCTTCAATGAAGATTTCCAGAATTTCTTCATCCACATCCTCGCCCACGACGGGCACGCCGGAATCGGGCTTGCTATCACTGACATTGGCGGCGGCAGGCGCTTCGGCGGCCACCACCTGCTGCGGAAGTTCATCCATGGCTGGCGCTTCCACGACCCGCTCTTCCACTTCCCTATCCGTGTCAGGCAACGTTTCTTCCAGGTGACTCTCTTCGGGAGCATGCGCTTCCGGTGTGCTTACCGGCCCCAGGTCTACACTGTCCGCCAGGGATTCTGGTAGTGGGTAACCCAGTTTGGCCACAGCCGCCACAGCCACATCAATGACCGAAGCACCAAACAGACGCTGTTCCTTCTGGCCTTCCAGGTAATACTCCACACCACACACGGCATCCGCCATGGCGTTGAGTTTTTCTTCCGTAGGAGTGGCCTGTTTTGCCAGCACTTCGCGGAAAATATATTTGGCTACTGAATCCACCAGTGCCGCCGCCTTTTCCCGCCCCAGCAGCAACAAGCCTCCCTTCACCTGATTGAACAGTTGAGGTACATCCTTGAGTATGTCGTGATCGCCCTCCTCCATGAATTTGCTCACGGCTTCTTTGGCGCGCGACATATCCACGATGGCTTCCTTCAGCACCACCACCATCACCTGATCAAATTCAGCATCTTCGGGGGTCGCGGCTTCGGTCTTGCGGCCGGCTACGGCACCATCCAGTGCGTTTTCCACAAACAGCAGGGCACTGGCGATATCCATCATGGCGGCTTCATCGGCTACGCCTTCACCGTCAATGAAACTCCGGGTTGTAGCTGCCTTTTCAATAATCACCTTGCGCGGAGCACCCATGCCCAGCATACCCAGCGTGTCACCCAGAGATTTGAGGGTATCGGCCACCGGCTCCAGCACATCGAGCTGTTCATAGCCGCCACGCTGGAATACGTCCAGGCCATCCTTGATCTGGGTAAGATTTTCCTTAATGGCCAGGGAAACCGTATTGAGTAGATCCTGGTTATGTCC
>CBDUNQ010000139.1:0-5983 GCA_965368625.1 uncultured Gammaproteobacteria bacterium | reverse complement strand
ACCTGACCGCAGTGGAAGCGGAAAGCGATGAAGCCCGGGAGCAAGCCCTGCAGCAGCATACCCGCAAGGTACGGGAACGGGTGCGTGAATTGGCGGCAAAGAGTTATTGGAACGCCTTTGCACAGGCGCCGGAATTTGTCGTGCTGTTCATTCCCGGCGACCAATTCCTCAGTGCCGCCCTGGAACGGGACCCCGCGCTGCTGGAAGATGCCCTGGCCGACAAGGTGATTCTGGCCACGCCCACCAGTTTTGTGGCCCTGCTGCGCGCCATCGGCTATGGCTGGCGTCAGGAATCCCTGGCGGAAAATGCGGAACGCATTCGGGAACTGGGCGAAGAACTCTATGGCCGCCTGGCCGGATTCTCGGAACACCTGGTGAAACTGGGTAAAAATCTCGATAACAGCGTACTTGCCTATAACCGTGCGGTAGGCGCCTTTGACACCCGCATTCTTCCCAGTGCACGCCGCTTCTCTGAAATGGGCATTTCCCACCGTAAAACCGTGCAGGAAGTGGCACCAGTGGAACACAGTCCCGTTGGTCGGCAAGAATCCAATGAACAAGACTGAGGATGTGACACCCGGTAGTCAGGCGGCTTCAACAACTCCCGATATCGCCAACGCCTATCAACACTGTGCCTCACTGGCACGAAGGCATTATGAAAACTTCCCGGTGGCTTCCCACTGGCTGCCACGTAAGCTGCGCAAGCCGATAACCGCCATTTATGCCTTTGCCCGAACCGCCGATGACTGGGCGGATGAAGGCGATTGGAGCAACGAGCAACGACTGGCCGCACTGAATGCCATGGAACAATCTCTGCAACACATTACGGACCATGGCGAAGCCGGCGGCACCGACCCCCTGTTCATCGCACTGGCAGACAGCATTACGCGCTTTACTCTTCCGCTAAAGCCACTACAGGATTTACTCAGTGCCTTTCGACAGGATGTGGAACAGAAGGAGTATGAAAATTTTGGCGCGGTGATGGATTATTGCCGGCGCTCTGCCAACCCGGTGGGGCGCCTCTATTTGCATCTGCTACAGGCCGATAGCCCACGGAATATTGGCTATGCCGATGCCATTTGCAGCGCACTACAATTGATCAACTTTCTGCAGGATTTCCACCAGGACTACCTGGAAAACAGACGCATCTATTTTCCCCGGGATGAAATGCTGCGCTTTGGCGTCGATGCACATCTGCTGGAACACCGCAATCATGACCCGCGGCTACGCCGGCTGATCCAGTTTCAATGTCAGCGGGCCTGGCAATTACTGCAGGCCGGCGCTCCCCTGGGCAGCCTGCTCAAAGGCCGTGCCGGCTTTGAAATCCGCCTGATCATCCTGGGTGGGCATCGCATCCTGCGGCAGTTACAGGAGCAGGAAGATCCATTCAGCCGCCCAAGACTGAAGCCGAGTGACCGTCTGAGCATGCTGTGGGGATCGCTGCGTCAAAGTTTGCGCTGATATCGCTCCCTTATGCCCTTGAGCAAATACACCCGCCATTTTGCAGTGCCGACGCCAGTCCGCTATTCTAGTGCCTGTTTACAGGAAACCACCCAATACCCACAAGCCTGATCCGGTCCATGAACCCAGACGATTACTGTCAGAAAAAAGCGGCAAGCAGTGGCTCCAGTTTCTACTACAGCTTTCTGTTTCTGCCCGCTGCACAGCGACGTGCCATCATCGCCCTCTACGCCTTTTGCCGCGAAGTGGATGATGTAGTGGATGACTGTACCGACCCGGGTGTCGCCCGCCTGAAGTTGCAATGGTGGCGTGAAGAAGTTCACCGTCTGTTCGCGGAGCAGGCCTCCCATCCCGTTACCCGCGCCTTGGCCGGCCCCATCGGGGCATACAATCTTCCGGAAGAATATTTTCTGGAAATCATCGACGGCATGGAAATGGACCTCAACCAGACCCGCTACGAAAGCTTCAAGGCTCTGGCCCTGTATTGCCATCGGGTTGCCGGTGTGGTCGGATTATTATCTGCAGAAATATTCGGTTATGAAGACCGGGCCACGCTGGACTATGCCGTGAACCTGGGCATGGCCCTGCAATTAACCAATATCCTGCGTGATGTACACGAAGATGCACGGCGTGGGCGCATCTATTTTCCCCAGGATGAAATGCAGGATGCCGGTATCTCCGAAGATGATTTGCTGGCCGGAAAGACAACTGAAAACATTCGCCAGTTTCTCGCCCGACAAGGGGAGCGCGCAGAAGAATTTTATAAGCATGCACTGGAACAATTGCCGGAAGTGGATCGCATGCGCCAGCGCAGCGGTATCATCATGGCCGAAATCTACCGCACGCTGTTAAAGGAAATCGCCAATGATGGCTTTCGTGTACTGGAGCAACGGACCGGGCTTACGCCCATTCGAAAGCTCTGGATTGCCTGGAAAACGGCCCATCGTGAAAAAATACGCGCCCGCCACAAGCTTGAAGTGTCACAAGCGAAGTAAGCCCAACTGCTGAACCATGCCGCCTAATGACAACATCCTGGTAGTGGGTGGTGGTTGGGCGGGAATCGCCACCGCCGTGGAACTTGCCCATGGAGGCGTACCGGTAACCCTCATCGAGTCGGCACGCCAACTGGGTGGGCGTGCCCGCTGCGTGCGCTTCAATGATGCGCGGGTAGACAATGGGCAGCACATCCTCATTGGCGCCTACCGGAACCTGCTGACCCTGCTGTCACAGATCGGCGTTCAAGAACAGCAGGTATTGCTGCGCATGCCACTGTCACTGGAAATGCGCAGCCTGGCTGCCACTGAATTCCTGCTGAGTACACCTGCACTGCCGGCACCCCTACATCTGTTAGCCGGACTACTGAAAGCGCAGGGATTGAACACGCGGGAGCGGCTGTCCGCCCTACGGTTTGGCCGCTACCTCTCCACTAATACGCATGGGCTACAGGAAGACATCAGTGTGCAGGCTTTGCTGGTGAGTCAGAAACAGCCTTCCGGATTGATCCGCAAACTGTGGGAACCCATCTGTATTGCGGCCCTCAACACCCCCATCCAAATCGCGTCAGCACAACTTTTCCTGCAGGTATTACGGCAAACCTTTCTTGATCAGCATGACGCATCAGACCTGCTGTTACCGGTACAGGATCTGGGTAAACTCTTGCCGGAGCCTGCACTGGACTATATCGAAAAAAAGGGTGGCAAGGTGATTCTCAATCGACGCGTCACACAACTGAATATCCGTGACAACCGAGTCACCGGTATCCAGCTGGAGCGAGAAACTCTGCCCGCCTCCCAGGTAGTCCTGGCGGTAAACCCGGTAAATTGCCGGCGCCTGCTCATGCCTCACAAATCCTTTTCCAGCACCTGCAGCCAACTGAAACAACTACACTATCAACCCATCACCACGATCTACCTGCGTTATCCGGAAAATGTGTCTTTGCCACGTGCCATGCTGGGCGTGCTGGATGGCCTGTCTCATTGGATTTTTGACCGCAGCATTACTGGCCAGAAAGGCATGATAGCGGTCGTCATCAGTGCCGATGGCAAACATATGGAACTGAAAAACAATGCGCTCTGCCAACAGGTCGTTTCTGAATTATCCACGCTGCTCCCCCATTGGCCCGTCCCACTGGAAACCATGGTTATTCGGGAAAAACGCGCCACCTTCAGCGCTCAGGTTGGAGTGAATCGCATACGGCCAGCCTTGAACACCACTGTGGGTGGCTGCTGGCTGGCCGGTGACTTCACCGCTACCGGATTACCGGGCACCCTCGAAGGTGCTGTGGCCAGTGGCCGCCAGTGTGCCCGGCACATACTCGCTGCCATTGATGAAGCCACGGGGTATCAGGAAAACGAACCCATGACCTGAAGCAAGTTCATACCGTATACTGTGCCGTATTCTCACTGCTGGATGAACACATGAATCACTGGACACCCTCGCCCGGATTACTCAAGGATCGCATCATACTGGTCACTGGCGCCGGAGATGGGATCGGCAAGGCCTGCGCAACCGCCTTTGCCGCCTATGGTGCCACCGTGGTGTTATTGGGACGCACCATACGCAAGCTCGAAAACGTATACGATGAAATCGAACAAGCGGGCTCCCCACAACCGGCGATCTACCCCATGAACCTGGAAGGCGCAACCGCCAAGGATTATGAGGAGCTGGCGCAGACGCTGGCGCGTGAATTCGGGCGCCTCGATGGATTACTTCACAATGCAGCCATGCTCGGCACCCTTACCCCCATTGCCCACTATGATCCCGAATTATGGCTCCAAAGTATTCAAGTGAACCTCAATGCCCCTTTTCTCTTGACCCAGGCCTGTATCGGCTTGCTAACCGCCAGCCAGGACGCCTCCCTGTTATTCACCTCGGACCAGGTAGGCCGGCGCGGAAAGGCTTACTGGGGTGCCTACGGTGTCGCCAAGGCCGCCATCGAAGGCTTGATGCAAACCTTGGCCGACGAACTGGAAAACAACACCTCGGTGCGCGTCAACAGCATCGACCCGGGAGTGGTGCGTACCGCCATGCGCACGTTGGCTTATCCGGGCGAAGACCCCAATAACAATGTACTCCCACAAGCGATCGTCGCACCCTACCTTTACCTGATGAGTGCTGAAGCCAAAAACAAGACCGGCAGACAATTCATGGCACAAGGCCAAACCCAGCTCCCCTGGATGGATTGACCTAAATTTTTGGACACCCATAAATTTTTGGACACCCATTAAATTAGGACATCCGCATTTTCCTCTCGAACATACAGATACCTGAACATACAGATACCTGCAATTCATGTGTAATTCAGGACACCCAAAAAATTACAAAGTAAAAAAAATTCTTGAATTTCACACCCTGTATTACAAGTGACCAAATGAATACAGAATCAGCGTACGCTCACCTCCACTAACACAAAAGGTGTAACCTTCACATCAATAAACAAATAAAGGTTCAACGACTACCCCACTACCTGCCCCCATACCCAGGATTGCCCGATCTGCCGGCTAAACTGCCTGATCCGTTCTCGTGAACCCACCGCTGTACGTCGAAATCGCCCGTGAAACCGAAGCTGGTCCAGCCATCGATTGGGGGCCAGTTTGAGTCGAGTCAGAATCGGCGCAGAATGAATGGGAATGGCCCCCCGTTTGTCTTCTCGAATTGCGCGACCTACACTATCCAGCAACAGCAGGTAATCCTCGAAGAGGAAAGGAATACCTACGGCTTTCGCTTCCAAATGTCCTACAAAGGACAACAGACCCGTTGGAGAATCTTCTACTGATGGATTTTGCATTGCGCGTATGCGTTCATAGATGGAAGTGAATTCACTTGCTTCCGGAGTCTGTGCCACCCCTGCACGGATCGGGTTGAGATCAACATAGCTCATACAGGTGAGCAAAGCGGCTTCATCCAGAAGGGCCTGGCATTTGAAACGCCCATCCCAAAAGCACCCACTGCATGCATCTTCTTCATTGGCACGTCGTGCGATAAATTCATTCAGGCAACGCATGAACCAGGAAATATCTGAAAGCCGGTCCCGCCAGGTTTCTACTAACCTGCTGATTTCGTCTGATTCCGCACTCGTGAGCGCGATGCCGCTACGCATTCGAGTCACCAACGGTGGCCCCGAAAACAGTTGACACCATCGATCGATCACAGTGGCTTCCGTCCAGGCCAAGGCTCGAGCTGAATCCACTCGCAGGACTACATGGTAGTGGTTACTCATGATGGCATAGGCGCAGATATCCATGGAAAATATCTCACAAAGGCTTTTCAGTTTATCTACCAGCCATTGCTTGCGGTGATCGAAGGAGCGACCCGTAAGCGGGTCATCGCCGCACAGATAGGCACGGCGAACACAGCGGGTGGTGCAATGGTAATAAGGTGTGGTTTCCAGGCAAACCTGGCGACGGCGGGCGATAGTCATCCTGACCTCCTGTAATAGCACAGCTTCCATGCTGGTTATTTATACAGTAGTTAATCTACTCGCCCGAAATGACTTTGTCAAATTCTGGGTGTCCAGAAATTA
>CBDUNQ010000138.1:0-6001 GCA_965368625.1 uncultured Gammaproteobacteria bacterium | reverse complement strand
CAAGATACAGTGTGCTGGATTCCCCGCGGGCATGGGCGGGATAGAGCAGATACCTGGCCTGCTGGATTTCACCCTGTTCCCGGTCCATCACGATATGTGCAGAGTCGGCCGTAAGATGTAGCGTGGCGTCATCGTAAATCAATGCACCCCGGGCATCCACGATGCCTTCCGGATCCTGATAGCGTACGTGGTCTGCCTGTACCTCCAGTTGCGGCTTGCGGATAAGTACCTGACCACGGAGTGTGTACTCGCCGGCGGGCAGTGACTGGGCTTCATCGGCAAACAGTTGTGTGCTTTCGATGGATGATTGCCCGGCGGGCGGGAAGTCGCGGGACCGTACCGGCAGGGGTTGGCATAAGGACCATTTTTCTGAAAGGTCCCGGGCAGGCTGGCCCGGGTCGGTGATCGTGGCATCACAAAGGCGGTTGTCCTGCTGGGCGTCGTCACAGGGCTGTGACTGGGCCGGCGTTGCCAGGAGCAGGGGCAGTAGCAGGGCGGGCAGCAGTTTGTGGAAATACCGCGACGAATTCACAAATGGTTTTCTCAATTAGCGTGGGTTTGCACCGCGGCTGGCCGCCAGATGTCATGGCGGCTCAAGCACAATACCTGGCCGCTGCGACGCTGACGCCACTGGTGCGCGCTGGCTAAATTCGCATAGAATGGCCGTCAATTCAATGATTCAGATGTCATACCCCGTGCTATTCACTGACTATGCCGGTCGTTATGCATCACCCACCCGCCACCTGGAGCACTCATGCCAGAACGCATACAGGCCCTGCGCGACTGGCTGCAGGATGACTTGGGATACAGTGATTATACCCTGGAGCCGGCATCCTCCGATGCCAGTTTTCGGCGTTACTTTCGAATTACACGAAATGGTCGTTCCGTGATTGCCATGGATGCCCCGCCGGAGAAAGAAGATTGCAGTGCCTTCATCAAGGTTACCCGCATGTTGTACGACCTTGGGCTGAATGTTCCCGAATTACTGGAACAGGACCAGGAAAAAGGCTTCTTGCTACTGGGTGATCTCGGGCAACGCGCCTACCTGGATGCCCTTGATGAAAGCACAGTGGACCGGCTCTATGGTGATGCCATGGCAGCACTGGCGGTGATGCAGGCCTGTGGTCCCGATGATGGGCGCCTGCCACCCTACGACAGCGCACTGCTGTTGCGGGAAATGCAGCTTTTTGAAACCTGGCTGTTAGAGACCCATTTGCATGTCCGTTTACCCGTGGCGCAACAGGAACAGTTAGCAGCCTGTTTCCAGTTGCTGGCCGACACGGCCTTGCAGCAGCCACGGGTATTTGTACACCGCGATTATCATTCCCGAAACCTGTTGGTCACCAGCAAGAACAACCCGGGTATCATCGATTATCAGGATGCCGTTGTGGGTCCGGTCACCTATGACCTGGTTTCCCTGCTCAAGGATTGTTATATCCATTGGCCGCGGCAGCGGGTGCGTGAATGGGCCCTTGGACACCGGGAATTGATGTTGCAGTCCGGTATTCTCCGTGAAGAAATCAGCGAACGGGTATTTATGCGCTGGTTTGATTACATGGGTGTGCAACGTCACCTCAAGGCAGCAGGCATCTTCGCCCGCCTGTATCATCGTGATCAAAAGCCGGGTTACCTGCAGGATATTCCGCGTACACTGACCTATATTTTGGAACTGGAAGACGACTATTCCGAGCTGGCTTTTCTGCAGCAGTTAGTGCGCGAACAAGTAATGCCGGTATTGAATCGATGAGATATTGACGCGAGATGGCCGGTTTCCATTGCAATATCTTGCCAGTGTTCCCCGGCCCAAGTACCCTGCAGCCATGAAAGCCATGATACTGGCCGCCGGTCGGGGTGAGCGCATGCGGCCATTGACGGATCACACGCCGAAACCCTTGCTGGAAGTACAAGGCAAGCCACTACTTCAATACCACATCGAAGCACTGGCGCGCGCCGGTGTAATTGATGTGGTAATCAATATCGCCCATCTGGGGCAACAGATCGTCGAGCGCTTTGCCGACGGTGCCGGTTTTGGCGTGCGCATTCAATATTCACCGGAACCGGAAGGTGCGCTGGAGACGGGGGGTGGAATTCATCATGCATTACCTCTGCTGGATGAATCCCCTTTTCTGGTTGTCAATGGAGATATTTTCACGGACTATCCCATTGAGCGATTAGTAGAACAACACTGTGCTTTGGCGCACCTGGTACTGGTCCCCAATCCCCCGCAGCATCCCCGGGGTGATTTTTTCCTGCATCAGGGGCGACTGGCAGCGGAAGGAGAGCCTCGCTATACCTACAGTGGTTTGGGTCTTTATCACCCGGATCTGTTCGCGCACTGCCATGGAGGGCGTTTTCCCCTGGCGCCATTGTTGCGTGCTGCCATGCCTTCAGGAGACATCAGCGGTGAACTCTATACCGGCAACTGGTCGGATGTGGGTACGCCGGAGCGATTGCAGGCACTCAATGAAATGCTGCGTGCGTAGAGAAGTCCAGTTTCATTGGTCATTGCGAGGAGCGTAGCGACGTGGCAATTTCCAGGGATATGTTTTTGCGCTATGAGATGGCCGTGTTTTTGATGAACACCCTGCGGGTTGCCCCTGGCTACCCGCGGAACTCATCAGGGATTCTTTACCTTTTGGGTATACCGTCCTGCCTTCAACGGCAGGCAGATGCCTGATGCTGTCTGGCGCACTTGAACGCCGATGAACGCCGATAATATGAGGTGGTGGCATGGGTGAGGAAATTCCACATACCCGGTTTACAGCGGAAGAAGAGCGGGAATTTCAACGGCGTTTGAAGAGTGAAACGGCACAATTGGCTCACTGGTTTTCCGAGCATTGTTTTTCACAACATGCCCCCATGGCCGGTTTCGAACTGGAAGCCTGGCTGGTGGATGACGCTGCGGCACCGGTGGCGGAAAATGAGCAATTCCTGCAGCGCTTGAACAATCCACTGGTGGTTCCTGAGTTATCACGTTTCAATGTGGAACTGAATGGGCATCCCCAAATGCTGCATGGTGATTGCTTTTCGGTCATGGAGCGTGAACTCAACGAGACCTGGCGGCAATGCCGTTCCACGGCCGAGCAAATGAAACTTCGGCTCATCATGATCGGGATCCTGCCAACCCTGGAGGAAGGGCAGCTTACCCTGAAAAACATGTCCGCCGTAAAACGCTATCGTGCACTCAATGAACAGGTGCTGAATCTGCGGGAAGGGAAGGCGCTGGAGCTGGATATACATGGCAGGGAAGTGCTTAAGACCAGTCATGGTAGTGTAATGCTGGAATCTGCCACTACTTCGTTTCAGATCCACCTCAAGGTGGATCCGCACAAGGCACTGCGCTGCTATAACGCATCCATACTGCTTTCCGCGCCTATGGTGGCGTGCAGTGCCAATTCCCCCTATCTTTTCGGTCATGATCTTTGGAATGAAAGCCGCATTCCACTGTTTGAGCAATCGGTGGCGGTGGGAGGGCTTGCCGGAGCTGCCCACGGGCCATTACGCAGGGTGAGCTTTGGTAGCGGTTATGCGCGTCACTCACTGATGGAATGCTTCACGGAAAATGCAGAGCATTTTCCCGTATTGTTGCCAACCCTGTTTGCTGCGGACGATGCCAGTCTTCCTCATCTGCGTCTGCATAATGGCACTATCTGGCGCTGGAATCGTCCACTGCTGGGGTTTGATGAAGATGGCACACCTCACTTGCGCATTGAGCACCGGGTTGTGCCGGGTGGCCCCACGGTAGTGGATGAAGTGGCGAACATGGCCTTTTATTACGGGCTGGTGAGTGCCCTGGCCGCTATGCCACAGACACCGGAAGAATGCCTCTCCTTTGCCGATGCCCGCGATAACTTTTATGCAGCTGCGCGTGATGGCCTGGAGGCATCTTTGAAGTGGCTTTCCGGGCATAAATATTCGGCCAGTCGCTTGCTGCTGGAGCAATTGATCCCATTGGCGCAAGCCGGTCTGGCCGAACTGCAGGTCGATCCTCCTGAGGCGGATTACTATCTGGATATCGTGCGTCAGCGCGTTGCCAATGCCGGCACGGGCGCCAATTGGCAGCGTGCTTTTGTGGCACGCTATGGCGCAGACTTTCGTGCCTTGACGGAAGCCTACTGGGAAGGTCAGGAAAGTGGAGTGCCGGTGCATCGCTGGCGCTTATAAAGCGCCAGCGATAACAGTCGGGATTCTGGGTGTGCCAGGTAGAACGGTTCCTTATGCCTTGAACATGCCTACCACGGATTGTAAGTCTGTTCCCAGGCGTGCCAGTTCCGCACTGGCATTGGCGGTATGCTCGGAGCCGGTTGCGGTTTCATCGGCAACGGCACCGATATTGACAATATTGCGGTTGATTTCTTCTGCCACGGCACTTTGCTCTTCCGCTGCGCTGGCGATCTGAATATTCATATCGCTGATGGCCGAAACTGCATAGTTGATGGTTTCCAGGGAACTGCCGGCTTCACCGGCTTTACGGACACTTTCATTGGCACGGTCGCGGCCGGCTTCCATCACAGCAACGGCATCACGGGCTCCACTCTGCACCTTTTCGATCATTTGCTGGATTTCCTGGGTGGAAGACTGGGTGCGCTGTGCCAGGGTGCGCACTTCATCGGCCACCACGGCAAAACCGCGACCCTGCTCTCCTGCCCGTGCCGCTTCGATGGCGGCATTGAGTGCCAGCAGGTTGGTCTGCTCGGCAATGCCGCGGATCACATCCAGTACCGAACCTATGGATTCACTGTCGGCTGCCAGGTTGTTGATGACATCCGCCGCCTGGGTGACTTCCGAGGCCAGCATATTGATGGCGGAAATGGTGGCATCCACCACGCGTTTGCCATCTTCCGCTTCACCATTGGCTTCCTTGGCGGCATTGGCGGCATTGGCAGCATTACGCGCGACTTCCTGTACGGTAGCTGCCATCTCGGTCATGGCGGTAGCTACCATATCGATTTCCGAACGCTGGCGTTGAACGCCATCGGTGGTCTGCGCCGTGATGGTATTCATCTGTTCTGCTGCCGTTGCCACCTGGCTGGTGGTGGCCTGTACCTGCTGTACCAGCTTCTGGATGGTATCCGCAAAGCGGTTGAAGCAACGGGCGATCTCGGTTACCTCATCATTGCCCTTGGCCATGAGGCGCTTGGTCAGGTCGCCACCGCCACCGGCAATATCATCCATGCGATCCACGGCACGGCGCAGGGGGGCAACAATGCTGCTGCTGACGAAATAGAACAACACCAGCCCCAGCGCGAAGATCAGGGCCGCGGCGCCGAGCAGGGTGTTACGCGAAGTGGCGGATTGATTCAGGTAGGAGCTGCGATCCATGGCCAGCTCCACTACCCCCACCGGCTGGCCGGAATAATCAAAAACGGGTACCAGGTAGGCGGCAAAGGCCTTTCCCTGGTATTGCACTTCCGCGATCTGCGCCTCTCCGGCCAGAGCGCTGTTCATCTGTTCCTGGTTGGTAAGCATGTCCGCCTCCCAGGTGGAGGCATAGGTCTTGAAGCCGGCGTCACCCGGAATATAGAGGCTGACATCCACGCCATTCATTTCCTTGAATTGGCCCAGCAATTCCTTGCCAAGGGACAGGCCGAATTCCACGGAACCCAGGTGTCTGCCCTGCTGGAAGATGGGTGCCACACCGCGGATACCGAGTCCGGCTACGCCCTTTTCGATTCCGTACAGCGATTGCTTGCTCTTGTTCACCGCGGTGACCGTATGACGAAATGAAGAAAGGTCATCCCCGAATTTACCCGGCTTGTGAACCCGCAGGAACGAGGTGGCGGGTGGAGTATGAATCTGGAATTGGCTGATACCGTAGGTTTGACGCAGGTTTTCGTAGGCTGGTCCGACGATGGATAGCATGCCATCCCGGTCACCTGCAGACAGACTTTGCTGCACATGGGGCATGTTGGCCACCAGTTGCGCCAAGCCCACCGCCAGTTGACCCTGGCTATCGATAATGCCCATGACCGCGCCATAATGGCTCTGTAACTCGCGTTTT
>CBDUNQ010000137.1:0-6004 GCA_965368625.1 uncultured Gammaproteobacteria bacterium | reverse complement strand
GGCGGCGCGAGCGCAGCTCGCGACAAGGCCAGGCACGCCAATGGGTTGTGCCACCCATGTTCGCCAGCTGGCGCTGGCTCTTACCGGTGGCTTCGGGCTGGCCCATCACCGATACACTGACACCTGTAGGAGCGAGCGCAGCTCGCGAAAAGGCCAGGCACGCCATTCGGTTGTGCTACCCATGTTCGCCAACTGGCGCTGGTTCCTACCGGTGGCGCCGGGTTACCGTGTAAGAAATTTTGCCCTCCATTGGCGCGAGCTAGCTGGCAGCGACTTCCTCGATCTCTTCGTCGCTTTCTACCGGGGCCAGGGATAACCCTGCCAGAGGCGAAGGGGCGCTCTGCGGACTGGCCGGTGCCTTATCCGTGCTTTCGTCAGGGGCAGGGGCAGCCTGCCCCTTGTCTCCCAGGTTGATCTTGAGGCGCAGATTGTTTGCCGAATCGGCGTTGCGTAAGGCTTCTTCCATGGAAATGCGACCCTCCTGGTACAGCCGGAGCAAGGCCGTGTCAAAGGTTTGCATGCCGATATTTTCCGACTTCAGCATGACTTCTTTGATTTCGTGGATTTGCCCGCGGAGAATCATATCGGAAACCAGGGGGGTACCCAGCAGGATTTCCACCGCGGCGGCGCGTTTGCCATCCACCGTGGGAATCAGGCGCTGGGAGACAAAGGCGCGCAAGTTCATGGAAAGGTCCATGAGCAACTGGTTGCGGCGCTCTTCCGGGAAGAAGTTGATGATGCGGTCCAGGGCCTGGTTGGCATTATTGGCATGCAGGGTGGAAATGGCCAGGTGGCCGGTTTCGGCAAAGGCAATGGCGTGTTCCATGGTTTCCCGGTCGCGGATCTCGCCGATAAGGATCACATCGGGTGCCTGGCGCAGGGTGTTTTTCAGCGCATCTTCATAGCTATCCGTGTCCAGCCCCACTTCACGCTGGTTGATGATGGATTTTTTGTGGTTATGCACAAATTCCACCGGGTCCTCGATGGTGATGATGTGCCCCGAGGCATTGCTGTTACGGTAATCGATCAGGGAAGCCAGGGAAGTGGATTTGCCTGATCCGGTGGCGCCCACGAACAGTACCAGGCCGCGCTTGGACATGATGATGTCCTTGAGTACCGGTGGCAGACCGAGATTTTCCATTTTTGGGATGTCGGTCACAATATTGCGAATCACCATGGAAATGCTGTTGCGCTGCTTGAAGATGTTGACGCGAAAGCGGCCAACGCCCGATTCGGAAATGGCGAGGTTCATTTCCGGCTTGGCTTCAAACTGGGCGATTTGCTCGGCATCCATGATGCTATAGGCGATATCCTTGGTGCGCTCGGCGCTAAGTGGTTCTTTCTCAATGGCCTTGAGCTGTCCGTGAAATTTTGCACAGGCTGGAGCCCCGGTGCTCAGATACAGGTCTGATCCATCTTTACTGGCCAGCAGCTTCAGGTAATCGCGAAATTCCATAGTGTCCCCTTGATGTTATTTGTGGTGCATAGTGGATTCTTTCGGCCTGTGGCAGTGAGTCTTGACGGTGGCGATCCAACATCAGGGCATTCTGTGCTCCCGTTCTCTTATTTCACCTTACCTTTCATGGATGGTTTCGCGTAAGCTCCCGATATGGGAAAGAAAAACAGGAACAGCAAGACGGTGGCCAAGCTGCCTGGTCAGGGTGTGCCCATTCCCCCGTCCCTGGCGGAAACGGTGCAGCGGGACTATGAGCGTTACCGCAGCGCACTCGCCGAAGCGGGGTTGCCGCATATCATCGCGCCGGATCTGGAAGCGGTATTGCTGCGGGTGTTTGCCGGCAGTGAATTCATCGTGGATACCTGTGTGCGTGAACCGCAGATACTGGCCGATTTACGCCATCGTGGTGACCTGTTGGCGGACCATGGTGCCGGTGAGCTGCGGGCGCAATTGGCGGCCAGGCTGAAGGGGGTTGGAGAAGAGCGTGCATTGGCAGAAGGTTTGCGACATTTCCGGCGACGTGAAATGTTGCGCATTGCCTGGCGTGATCTGGCCGGTTGGTCGTCACTGGATGAAGTGTTGCGCGATCTTTCCGATCTGGCCGATGCCTGTATCTCTCTGGCGCTGGAAAAGTTACATGCCTGGGCCTGCAAGGCCTATGGCACACCCATGGGTCGTGACGGGCAACCGCTCACCCTGGTGGTGCTGGGTATGGGGAAGCTGGGTGCGCGGGAATTGAATTTTTCTTCGGACATCGACCTGATTTTCGCCTATGGGGAAAATGGAGAGATTCGGGGGCGGCGTGGCATCTCTCATGAAGAGTATTTCACGCGCCTGGGAAGGCAATTGATCCAGGTGCTGGATGAAGTCACGGCTGATGGTTTTGTCTTTCGGGTGGATATGCGCCTGCGCCCCTTTGGCGAGAGTGGCCCCCTGGTCTTCAGTTTTGGCGCCATGGAAGACTATTACCAGGCGCAGGGAAGGGAGTGGGAGCGCTATGCCATGATCAAGGCGCGTCCCGTGGCCGGTGATGGGCAGCAGGGGGCGACACTGATGAAACTGTTGCGCCCGTTTATTTACCGGCGCTACCTGGATTTCGGGGCTTTTGAATCCCTGCGCGACCTGAAGCTGCAGATACAGCGGGAAATCGAACGCAAGGGCCATCAGGACAATATCAAGTTGGGGCCGGGGGGCATCCGCGAAGTGGAATTTATCGTGCAGGCCTTTCAGTTGGTGCGCGGTGGCCGCGAGCCACGCCTGCGGCAACGGGAACTGCAATGGGTATTGCGGGCACTGGCCGATATGGCCCTGTTGCCTGAGTACATTGCCGAACAGCTTCAGCAAGCCTATGTGTTCCTGCGGCGCACGGAAAACCGCCTGCAGGCGGTGCGCGATGAACAGGTGCACCGGCTTCCTTCACAGGAAGCTGAACGCGCCCGTCTGGCATTCACCATGGGGTGCCGTGACTGGGCAGCCTTTGAACAGGAACTCGATCATCACCGCACCCGGGTACATGAATACTTTCAACAGGTATTTGCGGCGCCGCAGTTGGATGCCTCGGCTGAATCCGGTGCGCCTCCCGATGTGTTTCGGCAACTGTGCGATGTGTCGTCCGAGGAAGAAGCGGTCAGCCTGCTGGCGGAGCTGGGTTTTGATGATCCGGAGGAAACCGCCCGCTGGCTGAAGCAATTGCGTGAAGGAAGTGCCATGCGCCTGGCGGGGCAGCGTGGTCGGGCACAATTACGGCTTTTGATGCCCTTGCTGTTACAGGCGGCGGCGGGACAGGAACAACCCAGTGAAACCTTTACCCGTCTGGCGCGCCTGCTGGAGGAAATCGCCGGTCGTACCACCTATATCACGCTGTTGCTGGAAAGCCCCATGGTATTGTCGCAACTGGTGCGGCTTTGTGCGGCCAGTTCCTGGATGGCGGAACAGATGGCGCGGCATCCCCTGTTATTGGATGAATTGCTGGATCCGCGCAGTCTGTACCGTCCCCTGTCCCGGGAAGCGCTGGAGCGGGAACTGGCCAGTGAATTCGACAGCATCGATAGTGGTGATCTGGAACAGGAAATGGAGGCGCTGCGGCATTTTCAGCAAGCGGCCATGCTGCGGGTGGCGGCGGCGGATATCACCGGTGCCCTGCCCCTGATGGTGGTCAGCGATGAACTCACGGAAATCGCGGAAGTGGTGTTGCGCAAAGTGCTGCAACTGGCCTGGGGGCAGATGGTCGGTAAATACGGCGAACCGGGATACCGGCGCGGCAAGCGCTGGCTGCGTGCCGGGTTTGCCATTATTGCCTATGGCAAGCTGGGGGGCATCGAGCTGGGGTATGGTTCCGATCTGGACCTAGTGTTTCTGCACGATGGCGAAGGGGAAGAGCAGCATACCCGGGGTGGTCAAACCATTCACAATGAGCAGTTTTTTGCCCGTCTCGGCCAGCGGATCATTCACATGCTGGAAACCCTGACCCCTTCCGGGGTGCTGTATGAAGTGGATATGCGGTTGCGGCCCAGTGGTGCCTCCGGGCAACTGGTGCCCGCTATGCAGGCCTTTAGCGAATACCAGCAACAGGAAGCCTGGACCTGGGAGCATCAGGCACTGGTACGGGCCCGGGTGGTGGCCGGGGATCCCTCCATTGCGGAAGCCTTCACCCGGGTTCGGCGCCGTGTCCTTTCCCAGGCGCGCGATACCGCGGAACTGCGCGCCGCGGTGCGGGAAATGCGCGAACGCATGCGCCAGGAACTGGCGAGCCGGCGAGCCGGGCACTTCGACCTGAAGCAAGACCCGGGAGGTATCGCCGATATCGAATTTGTGGTCCAATATGGCCTTTTGGCGTGGTCCCATGATCACCCGGAGTTGCTGGAATACACCGATAATATGCGCCTACTCGATGGCTTTGCCGCCGCGGGCCTGCTGCCCGCCGGGGAAGTGCGCTGTCTTCAGGATGCCTACAAGGCCTACCGTGCCCGCGGCCATCGTCTGAGTCTGCAAGGCCTGGGTGCGGAAGTGGAAGATGCGGAATTTTCCGAGCAGCGTGATTGTGTGATCAAGGTCTGGCGCCGGTTGATGGAAGATGAGCACTGAAATGTGAGACGGCACCGCTGTGCCGGCGTGAATTTTTTTGAGGAGAAGGGTTATGTCGATGGCCGACCGTGATGGCGTCATCTGGATGGATGGAGAACTGGTGCCCTGGCGTGAAGCCACCACCCATGTGCTGACGCATACACTGCATTATGGGATGGGGGTGTTCGAAGGCGTGCGCGCCTATAAAACCGAACAGGGAACGGCGATCTTCCGCCTGGCTGACCATACCAAACGGTTGTTTCGTTCGGCACATATTCTCAAGATGGATATGCCCTACGATCAGGAAACCCTGAATGAAGCACAGCGTACCGTGGTGCGCGAAAATAACCTGGAAACCGCCTATCTGCGTCCCATGTGTTTCTATGGCTCGGAAGGCATGGGCTTGCGCGCCGATAATCTGCGCACCCATGTCATTGTGGCCGCCTGGACCTGGGGTGCCTACCTGGGCGAAGACAATATGAATAACGGCATTCGCATCCGTACCTCTTCTTACACCCGGCACCACGTGAATATCACCATGTGCAAGGCCAAGGCCAACGGGAATTACATGAATTCCATGCTGGCCCTCAACGAAGCCCTCACCGATGGCTATGACGAAGCCCTGTTGCTGGACGTGGATGGCTTTGTGGCCGAAGGCAGTGGTGAAAATATTTTCATCGTGCGTGATGGTGTTTTGTATACCCCGGATCTCACCTCGGCCCTGGAAGGCATCACCCGCGATACCCTGATGCATATTGCCCGCGAAGAAGGCCTCACCGTGCGTGAAAAACGCATTACCCGCGATGAAGTCTATGTGGCCGATGAAGCCTTCTTTACCGGCACGGCCGCCGAAGTGACGCCCATTCGCGAGCTGGACCGGCGCCCTATCGGGAATGGCGGACGTGGCCCCATCACGGCAAAACTGCAGGCAAAATATTTCGATTATGTGCATGGCCGTTGTGCCTCGCACCCCGATTGGCTGACCTTGGTAAAATAACCGCACCCCGCAATTCGGGGGCAGGGTGCAATGGGAGGAATCGCAATGCCGAACCCCAATACCGCCGCAGGGGCGGGAAGTGATCGCTATATTCAGGCCAATGCAGAAAACCGCTATGAAGTGACGGCAGCGGATCTGCCTCTGCATTGCCCGCTGGATGGCATGAGTCTGTGGAATTCCCACCCGCGGGTATACCTGCCCATTGAAAAGACCGGGCAGGCCAAGTGTCCCTACTGCGGCGCGGAATACCACCTCAAGGCTTGATGCCTGGCACCCGCTTGCCCTGGGCATGTCCCCGGCGGCCGGGAGGATGCCTTGGCTGATTCCTCCCCCCTGGTGGTATGGCGTTTTGTGGATGGCAAACCGGGACATGAAAACCAGAGTGCCGGTCTGTTGCAATCCCTGGCTTCCCTGTATCCATTGGAGATTCATGAACTGGCTTCTCCCGGCCGCTGGCGCGCCCTGGGCCAGTGGCTGCGCAGCCATTT
>CBDUNQ010000136.1:0-6015 GCA_965368625.1 uncultured Gammaproteobacteria bacterium | reverse complement strand
GCGTCTGCCACCGCTGGATTCCGACGGTGATGGGCTGGATAATGAAACGGAAATACTCCTGGGTACGGATCCTTTCGTCACGGATAGCGATGAAGATGGTTTAAGCGATCAGGAAGAAGTGGAAATCCATGGCACGGACCCACTCTCCATGGATTCCGATAGTGACGGCATACGTGATTACTTTGAAATCTATGGGGGCGGGCTGGGTCATCTGGCCCCCCGGGGTGCGCAGGATGGGATCATTACCTTCGGTGATTATGTAGTGCTCAGCCAGTTGGTATCTGGCACCCTCACACCCACGGTCTATGAGATGGAAAGCGGTGACCTGAATAACAATAATCAGCTTGATGTTGGTGATCTTATATTTCTGATGGGCTTTTTGGAGTCCGCCCCCTGAGCTACATCTGATATTCTCAGCGGCAGTATTCCCCTGGAGATCACCCGTAAAGACCCTATACCGGTCTACACTCCCTGATACACTTCCATTGCGTTACAGTAACGGCATGCTTTCATCTGGCAGCGATGGGGTAAGCTTGTTCTTTACCGCCATTCACAGATTATCTGTGTTTCCCGGAAGGGCCGTGGGATTGGACTGTATTTTATGATTCCGATACCCTCCGGTCGGTGTGCCGCCTGCGGGCCATCTCCGGTACCCGGACTGGTGGCTTCCGATACCGAAGTGCTATGTATAACAGAATGATAAATATGAAAAAAACTTTCCTCAAAGAAACGGTCCGCAAAATGGGATCCTGGGGTAGGCGGTGGTATGATACGGTCACTTTTTCCATCACCAAGCAGAGTGCAGTGAGTCACAACGGTCAGACAGCACCCGGAGCGTCCGCACCAGCGGTTATCAACCGGTCCGAGCATACGATCTCACGCAACCTCATCAGCCCCAACGCGCTGAAGGTGCTGTATCGTCTCAAGGAAGCCGGTTATCAGGGCTACCTGGTGGGCGGCGGGGTGCGGGACCTTCTGTTAGGGCGGGAACCCAAGGATTTCGATGTAGCCACCAGTGCCACTCCGGAGCAGGTGCGGCAACTATTCCGCAATTGCCGTCTCATCGGTCGCCGCTTTCGCCTGGCTCATGTGTTATTTGGGCGTGAAGTCATTGAAGTGGCCACCTTTCGTGCGCAGCAGGGAGAGGATGAAGATGACACCCAGCAGACCGATGAGGGCCGCATATTGCGTGACAATGTATACGGTACCCTGGAGGAAGACGCCTGGCGGCGTGACTTCACCGTCAATGCCCTTTACTACACCATCGAAGACTTTTCCGTGGTGGACTATACCGGTGGTATGGCGGATCTGAAGGCCGGCCTGCTGCGCCTCATTGGAGACCCTGAGCAGCGTTTCCGTGAAGATGCCGTGCGTATGCTGCGTGCCGTGCGTTTTGCCGTAAAACTGGGCTTTCGAATTGAAGAGCGTTGTGAAGAACGCATGCTGGCCCTGGCGCCACTGCTCGCCGATATTCCACCCGCACGTCTGTATGAAGAAGTATTAAAACTGTTTCTTGGTGGTAATGCCCTGGCCAGCTTTGAGCAGCTGCGGCACTATGGCCTGTTTGCCCATCTGTTCCCGCTGACGGAACAGGCCCTGGCGCGGGAAGAGCAGCACTATCCGCTTACCCTGGTGAATCGCGCCCTGGAAAACACCGATACACGGCTTGCGGAAGATAAACCGGTTACCCCCGCTTTTTTGTTTGCTGCCTTGCTGTGGGAGCCCATGCGTCTGCGCATGGAGGCATTACAGCAAGCGGAAGATATTTCGGCCTATGACGCCATGCAAAGGGCAAGTTCAGAGATTGTCATGGAGCAATCCAAAAGCATCTCGATTCCACGACGCTTCAGTATGCCCATGCGCGATATCTGGATGTTACAGCCGCGGCTGGAACAAACCCAGGGCAAGCGCCCGCTGCGATTGCTGAGTCACCCGAAGTTTCGCGCCGCCTATGATTTTTTATTATTGCGATGTGCTTCCGGCGAAGCGCCGCAATCCCTGGGTGACTGGTGGACGAAGTTTCAGGAAATGAACCCGGACGAGCAAGCCAATGCAAGCGTGCCCGGCAAGCGTAGCCGCAAACGTCGTCCGCGTACACGCAAAGGCAAATCCAAAAACACGGCTGGTGGGGAGTCCGCATAGTGTCTCCCGTAGTGAACAGAGTTTATGTGGGACTTGGCAGTAACCTGGACGACCCCCTGGAACAGTTACGGCAGGCTTTGCGTGAATTGAATGGGCTGGCCAGTACCCGCCTGGTGCAGGTTTCCAGCCTGTATCGCAGCATACCCATGGGGCCGCCGGGTCAGCCTGACTACCTGAATGCGGTGGTGGCCCTGGATACCAGTCTTGTTCCTGTAGATCTATTGCATGTGCTGCAGGGTATTGAAGAGTTCCACCGCAGGGAGCGTACCGGAGAGCGTTGGGGGCCGCGCACCCTGGACCTGGATATTCTGCTCTACGGAGATCAGGAAATTCATACGGATTTTCTGCAGATCCCCCACACTGGCCTGCATGAGCGCAACTTCGTGCTCTATCCATTGGCTGAAATCGTGGATGACCTTATGATTCCCGGTCATGGATCACTTCAATCATTACTGCAGAGCTGTTCGCAGGAGGGCCTGCAAAGGCTGGATGACGCATTGTTATGAGTCAGGATAAAAGCCCGTCAGACCCTGGGTTTATCGTGGTTGAGGGTCCCATCGGTGTCGGTAAAACCACCCTTGCCCATCGTCTTGCGGAAAGTTTTGGCTATCAGCTTCTGCTGGAGGGGGCGGATGAAAACCCCTTCTTGAAACGCTTCTACAGGGGTGTTCGCCAGGGAGCCTTTCAAACCCAGCTTTTTTTTCTGATGCAGCGTGCTCAGCAACTGCAGGAATTGCGTCAGGGAGATATGTTTCAACCGGTACGCGTAAGTGATTTCCTGATGGATAAAGATCGCCTGTTCGCCGAGCTTACTCTGGACGAAGAGGAGTTCAGGCTCTATGAGCAGGTCTATGGTCACCTTACCCTGGATGTGCCTGCCCCCGATCTGGTGATTTATCTGCAGGCACCGGTTGATGTGCTGGTAAAGCGCATAGCGCAACGTGGCCGCAGTTATGAGCACAACCTGGAAGTGAACTATTTGCAAAGGCTCTCCGATGCTTATACCCGCTTTTTCCACTTCTACGATGCCGCGCCGCTGCTTATTGTCAATGCCGCGGAAATGGATCTGGTATCCGGTGACAAGGAATATGCCAGCCTGCTGCAACAGGTGAGGGAAATAAAAAGTGGTCGGCATTATTTCAATCCGGAGCCGATTTCCCTGTAAACTGTCCGCATGAACAGTCCGCATGTGCTTCATAAAATCACCCCCGATCAGCTGCGCAGCTACAAGGTATCCGGCGAAGCCATTACCTGTCTGACAGCCTATGACGCCAGTTTTGCTGTGTTGCTGGAGAAGGCGGGCATTGAAGTTGTACTGGTGGGTGACTCCCTGGGCATGGTGCTACAGGGGCACGACACCACATTGCCGGTTACCCTGGAAGACATGGAATATCACTCCCGCTGTGTGGCGCGTGTGCTGCGGCGCCCCTTACTGGTGGTGGACATGCCCTATCAGAGTTATTCCTCGCCGCAGATGGCGCTGGATAATGCCCGTCGCCTGGTGGATGCCGGGGCTGAAATGGTGAAGCTGGAGGGAGGGCATGCCCTGTTGGATATCGTTGACCACCTGGTATCTCATGGTATTGCGGTATGCGGTCATCTGGGGCTGTTGCCGCAATCGGTGGTGGAACTGGGTGGCTACCGGGTGCAGGGACGGGATGAAGCGGGTGCCCGAGCCATACTTCAGGATGCCCTTGACCTGCAGCAGGCAGGTGCCCAGTTGCTGGTATTGGAGTGTATACCGGCTGGACTTGCCCGGCAGGTGACCCAGGCGGTGGATATCCCCACCATTGGTATTGGTGCCGGGGTGGCCTGCGATGGGCAGGTATTGGTGTTGCATGATTTGCTGGGGGTGAGCCAGGGAAAACGCCCCAAGTTCGTCATGGATTTCCTGCAAGGTCAAGGCAGCGTACTACAGGCATTGCAAGCCTATGTAACTGCAGTGAAGGCACGTAGCTTTCCGGGAGAAGCGCAAAGTTACTGATTTTATCTGTGTGTTTTATCATGTGCCTCACTCGTTGGCCGTCCCCCGGTAGCGTAGCGGTTTTTATCCTCGTGATGCAGGCATTGGAGTAGGGAAGTTTGGAAACAGTATCCGACGTGTCCGTGTTGCGGGCGCGGATTAAATTCTGGCGGCGCGGTAATCAGCGTATCGCCTTTGTCCCGACCATGGGTAATCTCCATGCCGGCCATCTGCGCCTGGTGGAACGTGCACGCCAAAAGGCGGAACGGGTGGTGGTAAGCTGTTTTGTCAATCCCATGCAGTTTGGTCCGGAGGAAGACCTGGAGCGTTATCCCCGCACCCTGGAAGCGGACCAGCGGGCGCTGGAAAACCTGGGAGTGGATTTGTTATTTGTACCTAGTGAAGCCATCATGTACCCCGCAGGCCATACCCTGGTTACGCGGGTGGAAGTGCCGGGCTTGAGTGATGATCTTTGTGGCCGCAGCCGACCCGGGCATTTCGCCGGGGTGAGTACCGTGGTCAGTAAGCTGTTCAATATGGTACAGCCCGATACAGCGGTATTCGGCGCCAAAGATTATCAACAACTCACCATTATCCGGCGTATGGTGGCGGATCTGTGCTGGCCCATAGAAATCGAGGCGGTAGCCACGGTGCGCGAACCCAGCGGACTGGCCATGAGTTCCCGCAACCAATACCTAAGCCGGGAAGAACGGGCCATCGCCCCCCGATTGCATCAAGCCCTGCGCCGTTTGGCATCACGCATACAGCAGGGTGAGGGAGACTTTTCCGCACTGCAGGCGGAATGCATGGAAAGCCTGACAGCCCAGGGATTCGTGCCCGAATATGTGGAAGTACGCTGCGCGGCCGATCTGGCAGTTCCTCAGAGTGATTGTGCCCTCATCGTATTGGCCGCGGCCCGCCTGGGTAGCACACGATTAATCGATAACCTATTGATTTAACATAATTACCACAGCTATAATCCGGCTAATACTGGTTGTTACGCCGGTTTTTTAGGATAATGGTATTCTCGCAAGTCCAAGGTTTACTTCCCTATGCAGGTAACACTTCTTAAAAGCAAGCTTCACCATGCCCGTGTGACACAGTGTGAGCTGGAATATGAAGGCTCCTGTGCCATTGATGTGCGTTTGTTGGAAGCGGCAGGCATTCGCGAATTTGAGCAGATTCAGATTTACAATCTGGCTAATGGGGAGCGGTTTACCACCTATGCCATTCGTGCCGAGGCCGGTTCCGGTACTATTTCCCTGAACGGTGCCGCAGCCCACAAGGCTTCCCCGGGTGACCGGGTGATCATTTGTACCTACGCGCAATTCAATGAGCAGGAAGCCCAGGCATTCAAGCCCACCCTGGTGTACCTCGATGAGCACAATCACATCAAGGGCATGGGGGATGGAATACCCCTGCAAGTGGCCTGAGACGCTCATTGAGAGGGCTGCCTCAGCGGCTTTCAAGGAAAACCATTCTTTATGCACCTGCCTTGACCCGCAGGAGTAAGGCATTCATAAAAAAATGAACCACTGTCATCCCGCAGACCGGGATCTTCCAAACCTCCTGCTTGAGTAATGAGATACCGGCCTTCGCCGGTATGACGTTTTTTTTCTAATTACCGTCATTGCGAGCGAAGCGCGGCAATCTCCTTCGGTTGGCAGGCAGTGCAACAGGAAGGCAGGTGCCGGATTCAGGAGATTGCTTCACTTCGTTCGCAATGACGAGCTTTGCCTTGACCCGGAGGGTAAGGTATTTGCCTGATGAAGCCCGAAGGGATTCTATGCGCCAGGCCGCAATCTCTTGAACTTCCTGCCAAGTACAAAAGATACCGGCCTTCGCCGGTATGACGTTTTTTTCTAATTACCGTCATTGCGAGCGAAGCGCGGCAATCTCCTTCGGTTGGC
>CBDUNQ010000135.1:0-6032 GCA_965368625.1 uncultured Gammaproteobacteria bacterium | reverse complement strand
AGGATAATCCTCTGGCCCATTTGAGTCTTGCTACTTTACTGCTTCAGCTTGGTGAATATCGTGCCGGGTTTGAAGAGTACGAATGGCGATTGCAAACGGGTCAGGTAGCGGTGCTACAGGCACCGCAGCCACGCTGGCAGGGTGAAATGGCAGAGGATAAAACGCTGCTGGTTTACCTGGAAAATGAAGATCCGCGCCACGCGATACTACTTTGTCGACTGCTAAAAGCCGCCAGCACCAGGGTGAAAAGAATTATTGTAACCTGTCCCGCTACGCTTGGATTACTGTTTTCCGTGGTGGAGGGAGTGGGGGAGGTGCGTACTTCGGGAAGCGTCGCGAGTGCGGAATTTGATTTGCAGATCCCATTGGAAAGCATGCCATACGTATTGGGTTTTGTTCCGGATCGGGATGACTATCGCCCTGCACTCGATGCCGATCGCATCAAAGCGCGCTGCCTTGATGCGAAAACGCTGGAACCGGCATCACAACCCAGTGTGGGTATTGTCTGGCGCGTCCAGGGTGGCGCAGACAAGCAGCAGGATAATGACCGGGTGAATACCAATATAGAGTGCACACTGGAATTGCTGCAACCCCTGTTCGATGTCAAAGGAATACGCTTTGTACTGTTATCGGAATCCGGTACCGCCGTCGATCTCAGTGGATTCGAGTCAACGGTTATTACACCCCTTGAGGAACCCAGGGATATGAATGAACTGGCGGCCATTGTGGCGCAACTGGATCTTGTGGTCGGTGTGGATTCCACGGCACTGCATTTGGCAGGCTCCATGGGCAGAGAATGCTGGTATCTGAAAGGAGCCCTGTCTGACTGGTGCTGGCCGTCCAAAGGAGATGCCAGTGCCTGGTACCCCCAGGCGCGTATCTTTTCTCAAGCGACCCCGGGTGACTGGAATAGTGTGATTTCACCCGTAAGGCAAGCCCTGGAGCATTGGCGTACATCAATAAAAGTTGCATGATTAATGATCGACTTAGAGCCTGTATCCCGAGAGTGAATGATGATTTTTCAGATATTGAAAACAGTGGTTTATGGGAAAAAGTTGACAGCAGGGCACGCTTGGCATACTTTACCGTTGAGAAACTAAAAAAAGCCTGCGATACAAGCATGCAACAATGAGTAGCTGCAGCCCACTGCAGCAGCATCGGACGGGGATGTCCAGTAACAATAAATGATTCAACCATGGCAATGGTGAGCTGTGTGGTCGCAGCGCGCCTGTCATGTGCTTATTTCATTGCATCTGCTCCCCACCTGGATCGTTGTGTATGTGCCCTGTGCAACCGGCTGGTTCACAGGGAAACAGGTCACAGACGGCAACCAGGGTTGATTTTGCGCGAGTTGAGCAATGCCTATACATGCAAGGGGAAAGCAGAAATGAATATCACACAGCTCACTGCAGGAAACAGGCTTGGCCATTGGCTGGCAATCTTCAGTCTGGCATCGCTTCCTGTCACGATTCTCAATGCAGCCATCAACTTCGAAGATGCGAGCAGCACAGCGGGTTTGACCTTCAGCGGTGAATCTTTTGGTGCTTCCTGGGCGGATGTCAATATGGATGGCTACCCGGACTTGTTTGCCAGTCATCACCGCTCCATGACAAGCCTGTATATGAATAATGGAAACGGGACCTTCACGGATCGGGGTTCAGCAGTAAGTACCTGGGCGGCGGCGCCCGAGCGTGATACGCATGGGGGAGGATGGGGTGATTTTGATGGTGATGGTGATCCCGATCTCATGGTGGGTACCGGACGCGGCAATCTGAACCAGTTTTTCGTGAATGAAGGTGGACAGCTACAGGATCAAACCCAGGCGTATAACCTGGAGTATTCAACCTGGGCAGGGCGGCTATCGGTCTGGTTTGACTACAATCTTGATGGTCGACTGGATTTTCTGATGGGGCAGTTCAATGGCCCATCGCCCGTCATCAAACAGACCAGCACCGGTTTTACTGATGTCACCGCTACCACCGGTGTGGATTGTACCCGTACTTCCTATGGCCAACTGTATGATTTCAATAATGACGGAAGAATGGAAATCATCTGTGCCAGAGATGGCACTTATCCCAATCGGATTTATGATACCCGGACCACTCCCTTTACGGATATCACCGCAAGTATGCCGCCCGTATCGGCCGTGGTAGATGCCGTAATCGGCGATTTCAATGGTGATTTGCGCCAGGATTTCTTTTTACCCAGAGGCCTGGTGCGGGTCGATGATGCCGTGGTGAGCGGGAATCGTACCCTTGAAGCGGCACTGGTGGGGGATGCCAAGGGCTTCAGTTTTGTCAGCAGTGGCAGCATTACCGTAGACATTGACTGGCAGCAAACCCAGGATGGGTTGAATTACGACAAGATTAAAATCGGCTCCACGGGTGTTGCGCCAGCCAACATACCCTTTACTCTCAATCCTGCCAGCGGCAATGTGAGTGGTTTGAAAACCCATAACCCGGCAGATGCGCCAGCCATTTATGTGGGCTATAACCCCAGCAATTCCCGTTGGACCGTAATGCACCATAATGATGGCCAGTTCAGTAATGCCTATGTACAGATTTCCTCTACCAGTGCCGTGAGTGGCTTGCAGACCATCGGCTACAGCAGCACGGATGGACCCCTGAAGCCAACGTTGTATACGCGCACAGCCACGGGTTTCAATAACACCACCAATGCCGCAGGTTTGGCAGAGCCCATATCCTGCATCAGTGGTGTGGCCGCCGATTTTGATAATGATATGGACATGGATCTGTATCTTGCCTGTCGCTCGGGTGCGCAGAATCTTCCCAACCGCCTGTACGAAAACCGGGGGAATGGTGTATTTGATTTGCGTACACTCGCGGGTGGTGCGCAAGGCCCTGTGGGCGCTGCAGTAACCAGTGGGGCCGGAACCGCCGATAGCGTAGTGGTTGCCGATTATGATGTGGATGGATATCCGGATATCTATGTATCCAATGGCTTGAATATGCGTCCCATATATCTTGGCGGACCGGAAAAGCTTTATCACAATCTGGGGAGTGGCAATCACTGGATTCAACTGGACCTGGTGGGAACCGCATCTAATCCCGATGCCGTTGGTGCCCGCATTATTGCCACGGCTGGCGGAGTAAGTCAGCTACGTGAACAAAATGGAGGCTATCATCGCTGGTCGCAAAATCACCAACGGATTCATTTCGGACTGGCTAGCCATAACACTGTGGATTTGCGTGTGGAGTGGCCCAATGGCGCAGTAGATGAACTCACGGGCGTTACCGCGGATCGCCTTTATCGCCTGACCGAAGGTGGTGTATTACAGGATATAACGCCCGGGTCGGTTCCGCCGCCACCGCCGCCATCCGGCTGTGGAGCACCCGGATATGACCCAGCATCCGATCGAGCCGTGCTGCTGTGGAAAAGCTGCGATGATGGTAGCTGGCATGTGCGCTATACGGCATCCGGAGGCTATGTGAAATACACTGGATCGGTTACTTCACCACAAGGCTTTACCAATGTTGCGCCTTTCAGTGTAGAAGGAACGGATACATTCAATTACACACCGGGTTCCAGTACCATAGATTATATTTTTAAGGTATCCCCCCCTTATCAGGATGGCTTCAGTTTTTCCGTAAGCAATGACAGTGGTGTTTGCTTTGATGTGGCCACGCCTGGAAACGCAACCGTATTGTATGGTCCGGGTAGAACGCCTGTGTCCGTGCCCATGGATTTGGCTACCCAAGGTGCCTGTGCCGGTACTTCACAACCGGTGGTATCCGTGGGCGACGTTCAGCTGGATGAAGGGCAGGGACCGGCCAGTTTCACGGTTATGCTCTCTGCTTCCACTTCCGATACGGTGACCATGGACTTTGCCACCCAGGATGGCAGCGCCTTGCAGGGGCTTGATTATACGGCCATGAATGGGAATATCAGCTTTACGGCGGGGCAGACGCAGCAAACCATACTTGTGCCGCTGATCGATGATACGGAAGTGGAATCCACGGAAACATTTGGTCTGGTCTTGTCCAATATCGTCAATGCCATTGCCGGGGATCTCAGTGCTACAGCCAGTATCAATGATAATGACGGTACCATCACACCGGATTGTGGTTCACCGAACTACAATCAGAATACCGAAAAGAGCATTTTTCTCTGGAAAGAATGTAATGATGAAGTCTGGAAAGTACGCTTTACCTCGGGATCGAGCTATACCCGATATGTGGGTCAAGTCAGTTCGAATCAGAACTTTAGCTCCGTTATTCCCATCAGTATAGAGTCCAGTGATACGCTGGACAATACCAACGCCGCCACCATTGATTACGACCTTAAAGTGGGTTCGACCTATACCGATGGATTCAATTTCCGCTTCCCATCCGGTGCTGCTGTCTGCTTTGGTGTGGATTTACCCGCGGGCAGTATTGTAGAGGTGGGTGCTGGCAGAATGCCCATATCGGCACCTTTCAGCTTGCAAACCTTGGGGCCATGTTAATTGCTGGTAGGAAAGCAGTGGGATTGAGAGATACGTTCAGTGCTACCGGAATATAGCACCTGCTGATTCCGGTAGTGATGCGTAGCTTTCAATAAAGCACGTACATGCCTATCCAATTTGATACTGACATTCCGTACTGCCAGACAACAGAACCTCATTGTCTACCAGGGTCTGTGCTATTGGTGATCCGTAAGCGGATATCGCAGATAGCATAAGACTCTAGCCCATCGACTGCAGAGGCCACGAATAGTGAGTATGGGTTCGGGTTGATCCTCAAGATTTTTTCTATGCCAATATTTCTCCGACTAACCTATACGCTATTGAGAATAGCGTCCTGAATTTGTTGCGGGGAAAGGAAACACAGTAATGGGTCACCGGAGCATGCATTGCTTTTCCTATCAACATTATGATACGTACCGAACCTCTGATTCGTGAGTAGAGCGCGCACAACGGAGCCGAGTGGAAATACTGCACTGCCCCCGATTTTCCAATTGACAGATTTACCGATGTTGGTTACTGTGAGGTTCGGTAGTAATAAGCAAAATAACGCACATTTGACTTGGTGTACTGATCAGTATCTTGCCATCGCAAGCTAAGCGTAGGCTTCGTCATTGCAAACGAAGCACAGCAATGTATTGACAGAACTGCAGCCACGAAAATGATTGCAAAACTCACAAGAATGATACAAAGTTTAAAAATGTAGTAGAAAAATAATTAACAACGCTAGGGAGTGGACATCATGAAGGATGCATGTTCTGGTATTGCGCGCTTATTTTCTTTTGGTGTTTCCAGTCCTCCAGCTGCAGACAAAAGCCATTCCCCGGGATTCCTTTCAGGTTTCAGGACGGGCATAAAAAAAGCCTCCTATCTCACCGCCTTCCTCATTGCACTGGCAAGCCAGTTTCTTATTGCGTCTACCGCAAGTGCCGTCTGTGACACCAGCAATCTGATCAGCCAGGAATCCCTGCAGGCAGTTGACGATGTATTGGTGATCGTTAATGAAAACTCGATCGATTCCTGTGAAGTAGGCCTTTACTACGCCCAGCAGCGCAATATTCCAAGTAATCGCGTAGTCAGTGTGCGTGTTAGACCAAATTTCTTCACCGATCTTGCTGATTTCAAAAGTTTGCGTGATCAGATTATTGACTTTATGCAACGAAATACCATGGAGCTCCCACCTGGCGAGGAGATAGCAATATGTGGTGATGGTGAACCACCCTATTATTGCGAAGATTCTACTACGCAGTTGCGCAATTATACTTCGATTAAATATCTCGTCACTACGCGAGGGGTGCCTACGCGGTTTGAGTTTACGGGTTCCACGTTAGATCATGGTTTCAATTCGGAAGGTGTGTGGACGGAAAACAATTGGCCTGCCAGTGTAGATAATTATCTACGTATCTGGCTGGTCAATTATTTGGATGAAGACCTTGATTTTGTACCACTCGATTATACAGGGAATGGTGTTCATGTTGGCAAGGCAACTTCTCGAGTGCCATTTGATACTCTATTCCGAGCGAAAGACTTTAAAGATGGACGCGGCCAGCGACAGGTAAATCCGGCATAT
>CBDUNQ010000134.1:0-6141 GCA_965368625.1 uncultured Gammaproteobacteria bacterium | reverse complement strand
TAGTAACGAACGACACAGGTTCATCCAAGCTCCTCCGACCCGTCACCGCGCACCTTTCATTGAGGTGAACGCTGCGCGAGACATTATTCCGAATTTTATGTATTACTTATGTGTAGTGTTATATATGGTACTTGTTTACCTATTCCCGGCTGGCACTGGTATTGCTGTCAGGTTGCTTCAGGCCAGCCTCTCGATACCCGGGCACTACATTATTTTCACGGTGTATCAAGATCCCAACAGTTGACCCGATTCTGGATGAAGGTCTAAGTAAATGTCAAGCACGCCTGACATTCCTGGCGATGGACGGGAAAACCCAACGCAAAGCATCAGAGGCTGGACCCGGTCTTAACTCAGAGATATTGATCTTCATCAGGCCATTACTTCAGATTTTCCGAGACTGATCGCAAATTATTCTGGGTGTCGCCGAATCACCACTGGTTGACGCCAATGGGGTGATCTGTTTGAATTACCGACATTCGCGAGATAACAAAAACCAGTTTTGAGTGGTTGTTTTTCACAGGAAACCTGCACCATGATCACGCTACCCAACTTTCTGCGTATGCTCGTGATAGCATGCCTTATCAGTATTCACCCCCTGCATGCCGCCGAGCCTGATGATCCCTACCTGATTCAAGCAGGAGACATCCTCACCATTTCCGTGTGGAAAGAGGAAGACCTGCAGCGTGATGTCATTGTCCGCCCCGATGGCGGTATTTCCTTCCCTCTGGCAGGCGACATCATGGTGGCCGGCAGCACCGTACCCGACGTACAAAGCCGCATTTCCAACAGCTTGAAGGAATACATACCGAATCCATCCGTATCGGTAGCGTTGCGCCAGCTCAGCGGCAATAAGATCTATGTAATCGGCCAGGTGAGCCGGCCCGGTGAATTTCAGGTGAACCGCTATGTGGATGTGATGCAGGCACTGTCCATGGCCGGTGGCATGACGCCGTACGCCGCCGTCAACAAGATTGTCATCCTGCGCCGCAGCGGTGACAAGGCCAGCTCCATTCCCTTTGCCTATTCGGAAGTGGAAAAAGGCCAGAATCTAAAGCAGAATATCATTCTGCAAAGTGGTGATGTGGTAGTAGTACCCTGATGTAAATATATTTTCACAACCAACATAACAAGCACAAAGAACCGGGGTCACACAGACGATGCACACAGAAAAAAAAACCCTCTTGGTCACTCTCCCTGCCGCCATGTTGCTGTATGGAGGCATCAGTACCAATACCCATGGCCTGGAGTATGTACTGCGACCCTCTGTCAGCGCTACCCAGAGCTATAACGACAACTATCGATTGGCTGGAAGCAATGAGCTTTCCACCTGGTCCACGCGCGTCAGTCCCGCGCTCGATCTTTCCGTAAAGGCTCCCAACTGGCTGATCAACGGCAATGGTCGGGTAGAATCACGCTGGGTACATAAAGAAAGCGATCTGGATACCAATGACAGTTTTCTGAGCCTGGGTGGCATGCGCGCATGGCAGCGCAGCCGCATCAACCTGGACCTGGCCTATAATCAAACCACTACCCTGCGCGATGACTTCAGCAACGAAGATGCCGGCTTGACCATCCTGCAGGTGGATCGTGACACCGGTAATGCCAACCTCAACTGGAGCACTTCCCTGACTCCTTCACTTTTCTGGAGCCTGGGCTACCAGTTCCTGGATGTGGATTACGATCAGGATGATGCCGGTGGCAATAGCCTGGTGGACTACACCTATGAGGTACCGTCCACCTCACTGACCTATCAGTACAGCCCGAAAACCCAGTTGATCACACGCCTGAATTACGCCCAGTATCAGCCGGATACACCACTGGACCAGGACTCAGAAACCACTTCGCTCACGTTCGGCGCCGAGCACCAGCTCAATGAAAGCCTGTCCATGTCTTTTTCGGTGGGGGCGCGCAACACCAAATCCACGGCCTTTGCCTTCATTCTGGTGCCGATACCCGGCACACCCTTCGCCACCCGTCAACTGGTATCCCAGGATAGCGATGAAACCGGGACCATATTTTCCGGCTCCCTGACAAAGACCACCCTGACCGGGGAAGCATCTCTGTCGCTCAGCCAATCCACCATGCCCACCAGCAGTGGTACGGAATCGGAGAACACCAGCCTCAGCGCCAATTGGAAGCACCGCTTGTCAGAGACCTTCAGCCTGCAATTCCAGGGGCTTGCGAGCCGCTACAATACGATTGGCGGCAATGAATCCAGCAATGACCGCAAGCTCTATAAACTGGAGCCCAGAGTGGTCTGGCATGGTGCACGCAACTGGACCCTGACCGGTTCCTATGTCTATACCCAGGTGGACCGGGAGGCACTGGATCGCGAAGACACCTCCAATATGATCTTTGCCACCTTCAGATATCAGTGGACAAGGCAATCCCTGTCCCGATAGTCTGGCATGGTTTCCGTACACCATTTCCACTGAACACCAACCTGAGGCAGCAATCAGTAGCATCCTATGGAAGAAGTAACGAAAGATTTCAGCGATTATCTGGACGCGCTCCGTCGGCGCCGTCTGCAAATTCTGACCATCACGGGCATTATTTTTGCCATCGGATGCCTGTTTGCCTTTCTCTGGCCACCCACGTATCACTCCGCCGCCACCATTCTTATTGAAGAGCAGGAAATACCGGCCGAACTGGTACAGTCCACGGTCACCAGCTATGCGGTACAGCGCATTGAGGAAATCAAGCAGCGGGTCATGACTCGCAACAAAATGACCGAAATTATTGAAAAATATAATCTCTATGAGGATGAGCGCAAACGCCAGACCTCGGAAGAAATCATCAATAGCATGCGCGAAGATATTTTCGTGACCCCCATTGGCGCAGAAGTAGTGGACCCGCGCAGTGGCCGGCCTTCCTATGCCACCATTGCCTTCACCCTGGGCTTCAATGGAGAAAACCCCACCAAAACACAAAAAGTGGCCAGCGAGCTGACCACCATGTTCTTGCAGGAAAACCTGGAAAACCGCGCCTCCAAGGCCAGCGAAACCTACAAGTTCCTTACCGATGAAGCCAATCGCCTCAGCGACCAGATCAGTCAGCTCGATGCGCGTCTCGCCCAATTCAAAATGGAAAACAAGGAGCGGCTTCCGGAATTGCAGACCCTGAATACCGCCTTGCTGCAACGTGTAGAGCGCGATCTGGAAGAAACCCGCGATGAAATTCGGGAATTACAGAATCGCAAGATGTTCATTGAAGGACAACTCGGGTTGACCGATCCCCACGGCGATGAAGATGACAGCCTTGCCAGCCCCTATGTCCGTCTGAAGGCGCTACGCACCGAATTACTGGCACTGCAATCGCGCTATTCGGAAACTCACCCGGATGTCATTCGCATCAAGCGCCAGGTGGAAAGCCTGGAAGTGGAAACCGGACAAGTCGATGGCAGCGCGGCCACCCGTGAGGAGCTTAAGCGGCTACGTAACGAGCTTTCCGTGGCCAAGGAACGCTACTCCGACTCCCACCCTGACGTGGTTCAACTCAATCAAAGCATCGCAGCACTGGAAAAGGAGTTGGCGGAAGCCCCGAAGAACAAGCCCCTGTACTCCGATCTGGCACCCGATAATCCGGTCTACGTTACCCTGAAATCCCAGCTCCGGGCCACCGAAACCGGAATCACGGCGGCAAAGAAAAAGGAAAACGATTTGATCGCCAAGCTCGCGGAAATCGAAAAGCGGTTGATGGAAACG
The DNA here is from genome assembly GCA_965368625.1 of uncultured Gammaproteobacteria bacterium. Lineage (GTDB taxonomy): Bacteria > Pseudomonadota > Gammaproteobacteria > DSM-19610 > DSM-19610 > JAIVHA01. Next base: position 2,437 of record CBDUNQ010000134.1, on the reverse strand, counting down.
CCGGAAGCCGAGCGTGAATTCAAATCCCTGAGCCGGGAACACGCCAACGCCATTGCCAAGTTTCAGGAAATTCGCGCCAAGCAGCTCCAGGCCAAAGTGGCACAACAACTGGAGCAGCAAAGCAAAGGGGAGCGCTTCACCCTCATTGATCCTGCCGCCCTGCCCGAGGAACCTATCAGCCCCAATCGCCCGGCTATCCTCTTTTTAAGTCTGGTGTTCGCCCTTGGCGGCGGTGTCGGCTTTGCCGCACTCCGCGAAGGTCTGGATTCCTCCATTCGTGGCACCAAGGGGCTGATCAATGCCGTCCAGATGGCCCCATTGGCCGTGATCCCTTACCTGCAAAATGAAAAAGAGGTTTCCAAGGGCCGGCGCAAAACCGCATTGGTATTGCTCACGGGGGTAGCCATTGTTGCCGGTGTCGTTACCCTGATCCATTTATTCTGGCTCCCGCTGGACGTGATCTGGTTCAAAGCCCTGCGCCGGGCCAGCATTCTCACCGGCATGGATCTGTAAGCATCGAATACCCGCAAGCCTTCTCCCGGAGGGATATACGCAAAAAAATTAGGCTCGATGAGGCGGAATTGGTGTCAAATGGAATAATTTGCTATACCATGTGACACTGTGGAGGTTAGTCTGGGTCTGTAATATATTTCGACAGGCACCCGACTTCGAACAATAATGGTTCTACGAAGAAATGGAGTATTCTCAAAAAAATCATATTGTTACGGCCACATTGATCATTAAAGGCGTTGACTGCCTGACCGATACAGGCAAGTAACAAGTAAAAGATTCATTACTGGGCTGACGGATTTCCCCGTGAAAACGGGTAATCACGCACCCCTTATTACCGAGGTTCGGCGACTATGGAACGTATCAAACAGGCTCTGGAAAAGGCACGCCAGGAACGGCAGTCACAACACAACCCTGTGGTTATGCTGAACAAGCACACCGCCAGCCAGGAAGTCAGCTATACCCAGACCCGCACGGTCAACGTGCCGAAACACATCCTGCGCGAACATAAAATCGTTTCCGGTGTGGGCGACAGCCCGTTTACCGATGCCTATAAAATACTCCGCACCCAGGTGCTGCAACGGCTGCAGGAAAACAGCTGGAATGTGCTGGCGGTGACCAGCCCCGGCAATCACGAGGGTAAAACCCTCACCGCCATCAACCTGGCCGCCAGCCTGGCCATGGAGCTGGATTACACCGTATTGCTGGTGGACGCCAATTTGCGCAACCCCAGCATACACGAACACTTGAAGATTCCCGCCGGCAAGGGCCTGAGTGAATACCTGCTGGATTCGGAACCGCTGGAAAATATATTGCTGCACCCGGAGGAAATTGATCACCTTGTGGTACTGCCCGGTGGCCGTCCGGTGAATAACTCTTCGGAAATGCTCAATTCACCCAAAATGAGTCGCCTGGTGGATGAAATGAAGAGCCGCTACCCCAGCCGCATCGTGATTTTTGATTTACCGCCGGTACTCAATGCGGCCGATGCCCTCGCATTTTCCCCCTATGTGGATGCCGCATTACTGGTGGTGGAAGAAGGCAAGACCAAGCGACAGGAGGTACAGCGGGCCATCGATATGCTCAGTGGCACCAATGTACTGGGGACGGTACTCAATAAGGCACAAATAACAAATTAAGCGGAGCACACGCAGCGCTTATACAACCAGGGTTTTGATGGATGTACCAGTCATTTTACGGTTTTAGCGAAAAGCCTTTTTCGCTATTACCTGATTCCAGCTTTCTCTACCTCAGCAAAAAGCACCGCATGGCGCTGACCCTGCTGGAATACGGCTTGATGAATCAGGCGGGATTCACCACCATCACCGGACAGATCGGTACCGGCAAAACCACCCTGATCCGCCACATGCTCAACAATATGGAACAGGAGCATACGGTCGGGCTGATCTCCAACACCCACCGCTCTTTTGGCGAGTTACTGCAGTGGATTCTTATGGCCTTTGGTTTACCTCATGCCAATAAATCCAAGGTGGAGCTATACCAGGATTTCATGAACTTCATCATCGAACAGTATGCCAGTGGCAAGCGTACGGTGCTGATTGTGGATGAAGCGCAAAACATGTCGGCCCAGACCCTGGAAGAGTTGCGCATGTTGTCCAACGTCAATGCCGACAAGGATCAAGTGCTGCAGGTAATTCTGGTGGGTCAAAAGGAATTACGGGAAACCCTGCGCCGCCCGGACCTGGTACAGTTTGCCCAACGTATTGCTGTGGATTACCACCTGGACCCTTTGCTTGCGGAAGAAACCTCGGAATATATCCGCCACCGCATTTCCGTGGCGGGCAGCACCGTCGATCTATTCAGCGATGAAGCCTGCAGCCTGATTCACGATGCCTCCGGAGGAGTACCACGCCTGATCAACCTGCTCTGCGATACGGCCCTGGTCTACGGCTATGCGGAACAGGCC
>CBDUNQ010000133.1:0-6146 GCA_965368625.1 uncultured Gammaproteobacteria bacterium | reverse complement strand
GATCCGGACATCAGCATCAAGGACCTGTTGCAGCATGTTCCGGGACCGGATTTTCCCACCGCCGGTATCATCAATGGTGTGCGTGGCATTCATGAAGCCTACCTGACCGGTAAAGGGCGCATATACATTCGCGCCCGTACCCACATTGAGCACGATGAAGGGCGTGGCCGCGATGCCATTGTGGTCACCGAGTTGCCTTACCAGGTGAACAAGGCACGGCTCATTGAAAAGATTGCGGAACTGGTCAAGGACAAGAAAATCGAGGGCATTGCCCACGATGGATTGCGCGATGAATCCGACAAGGATGGCATGCGCATGGTCATCGAACTCAAGCGCGGTGAAGTGCCGGAAGTCTTGTTGAACAACCTCTATCAGCAGACCCAGATGCAGAATGTATTCGGCATCAACCTGGTGGCGCTGGTGGACGGTCAGCCTCGCTTGCTGAATCTGAAGGAAATCATTGAAGCCTTCATTCGCCACCGCCGTGAAGTGGTAACCCGCCGAACGGTATATGACCTGCGAAAGGCACGCGACCGGGCCCATGTGCTGGAAGGCCTGGCGGTGGCGCTTGCCAATATTGATGAAGTCATCACCCTGATCAAATCCTCGGCTACCCGTGCCGAAGCCAAACAGGGTTTGATGGAGCGCTTGTGGTTGCCGGGGCAGGTCACCGATATGCTGGCACGTGCCGGCGCGGATGCTTCGCGACCCGCGGAGCTGGCGGCGGAATTCGGTATGGTTGAAGGTGGCTATCGCCTGTCGGAAACCCAGGCCCAGGCTATCCTCGATTTGCGTCTGCACCAGATCACCGGGCTTGAACAGGACAAACTGCTCAATGAGTACAAGGAAATCCTCGAACGGATTGCCGAATTGCTGAACATCCTCAATAACCCGGATCGGTTGATGGAAGTGATTCGCGAAGAGATGGAAGCCATTCGCGAACAGTATGGAGATGAGCGGCGCACGGAAATTCTCGAGGCCCAGGAAGACCTCTGCATGGAGGATCTGATCGCCGAAGAAGATGTGGTGGTGACCCTTTCCCATGCCGGCTATGCCAAATCCCAACCGGTATCCGACTACACGGCCCAGCGTCGTGGTGGTCGCGGTAAAAGTGCCACCAAGGTGAAGGAAGAAGACTTCATCGACAAGCTGTTCATTGCCAGTACCCATGACACCATCATGTGCTTCAGCAGTCGAGGCAAGGCGTACTGGATGAAGGTATACCAGTTACCCCAGGCCAGTCGTGCGGCCCGCGGTAAACCCATTGTCAACCTGCTGCCATTGGAAGAAGGGGAACGCATCAATGCGGTGTTACCGGTGAAGGAATTCACCGATGACCACTATGTATTCATGGTAACCGCCAGTGGCACCATCAAGAAAACCCCGCTGACGGATTTTTCCCGCCCACGGGCCAATGGCATTATCGCAGTGGATTTGCGCGATGGTGATTATCTGGTGGATGTGGCCATTACCGATGGCACCCGGGATGTCATGCTGTTCAGTGATGCCGGTAAGGCCATTCGGTTTTCCGAAGCCGATGTGCGACCCATGGGGCGTACCGCCTGTGGTGTGCGCGGTATTCGTCTGCCGGCCGGTAAAAAGGTCATTGCCCTGATCATTGTCGATGAGGGGGATGTGCTGGTAGGAACGGAAAACGGCTACGGCAAGCGTACCCCGGTGGATGATTATCCGGTGTACGGTCGCGGCGGGCAGGGAGTGATTTCCATACAGGGCTCGGAACGCAACGGTGAAGTGGTGGGGGCGGTTCTGGTTCGCGATGAAGATGAAATCATGCTGATTAGTAACGCCGGCACCCTGGTGCGAACCCGTGTCAGTGAAGTTTCCCGCATGGGGCGTAATACACAGGGGGTTCGTCTCATCAATCTGGGTGAGGATGAACACCTGGCGGGTATTGAGCCCATTCTGGAAGTGGAAGAAGAGGGTGGGGAGGATGAGACCCTCTAGATCGTCACGCAGGGTATGGGATGAACATTCGAGGCCGCTGCGCCAGTACCCCGTAGTCAGCTTTTGAGGCAGGTTCCCGGCGCAGTAACAGGAGCGCCATTTTTTATTCCCGGTGGAATCCGGTTTGAGGAGCAGGTATGTCTAAGTTGTACAATTTCAGCGCAGGTCCTGCCGTATTACCGGCCGAAGTGCTGGTGCAGGCACAGGAAGAGTTAGTGGATTGGCAGGGCAGTGGCATGTCGGTGATGGAAATGAGTCACCGGGGAAAGGAATTCATGTCCATTGCGGCACAGGCCGAAGCCGATCTGCGCACGCTGATGGGGATACCGGAAAATTACAAAGTACTGTTCCTGCAAGGGGGTGCCAGCAGTCAGTTTGCCATGGTGCCTCTCAATCTGTTGCGCGACAAGGGTAGTGCTGACTATATCTGGACCGGTGCCTGGGGCAAGAAAGCCATTGCCGAAGCCAAGCGATTCGGTACGGTAAACGTGGCTGCCAGCTCACAGGAAGATGGCTTCAACCGGATTCCCCCGCGCGATACCTGGCAGCTGGATCCCAACGCCGCTTATGTGCATTACACCCCCAATGAAACCATTGGAGGTGTGGAGTTTGCGGAGATTCCCGATACCGGAGACATTCCCCTGGTGGGTGATTTTTCATCCACGATTCTGTCCCGTCCACTGGATGTGAGCCGCTTTGGTGTGATGTATGCCGGCGCACAAAAGAACATCGGGCCGGCCGGTCTTACGGTGGTGATCGTGCGCGATGACTTGCTGGGCCAAACCCTGCCGGGAACGCCCGCCATGTTTGATTACAAGATTCATGCGGACAACGGTTCCATGTACAACACCCCACCCACCTATGGCTGGTATCTGGCGGGTCTGGTGTTTCAGTGGCTGCGGCGGCAGGGTGGCCTGCAGGCCATGGCAGAACGCAACCAACGCAAGGCCGATAAATTGTATGCCGCCATCGATGGTTCCTCCTTCTACAGTAACCCGGTGGATCCCCAGGCCCGGTCCTGGATGAATGTACCCTTTATACTGGCCAATCCCGAGCTGGATTCCGTGTTTCTGGAAGAAGCCAAACAGGCGGGTATGGTGGCACTGAAGGGGCATCGCTCCGTCGGTGGAATGCGTGCCAGTATCTATAATGCCATGCCGGAAGAGGGCGTTGATGCCCTCATTGGGTTTATGAAGGATTTCGAACAACGCAAGGCGTGACTTTCTGTGTAGCAAAAGCAGCTGCCCGTGTTGGGGGTACAATGCCTCAAAGAGGCGCTGCAATTTTCCTGGTTTGCTATTTGCCATAGAGCAGGCAGGAAGCAGGTGGCGGATTCAGGAGATTGCTTTACTCTGTTCGCAATGACGTGTCATGGTCAGTGAATGCTAACGGTTTGTTATTGAGACTACGATAAGGTTTTGCAATGTATAAAATACTAACATTGAATAATATCTCCGTTGCCGGCCTTGAGCGCTTGCCGCGCGAAGCCTATGAAGTGGCTTCGGAAATGCAGCACCCCGATGGGATTCTGGTGCGCTCGCAGAAAATGCATGATATGGATTTGCCGGCATCGGTAAAGGCCATTGGTCGTGCCGGGGCCGGCGTCAACAATATTCCCGTGGATAAAATGAGTGCCCGTGGCATTGCGGTTTTCAATGCGCCGGGGGCCAATGCCAATGCGGTCAAGGAACTCGTGATTGCGGGTATGTTGCTCGGGGCGCGTAATATTGCCCAGGCCTGGGATTTCGCCCGTGGCTGCGAAGGCACAGATGCGGAAATCAATAAGGCCGTGGAAGCCGGTAAAAAGAATTTTGTCGGCTTTGAATTACCGGGTCGTACCCTGGGCGTCATCGGTCTGGGTGCCATTGGGGTACAGGTGGCCAATGTCGCCCGTTCCCTGGGTATGCATGTGATCGGCTATGACCCGGATATCACCGTACAGCGTGCCTGGCAGATGTCTGCCGATGTACAGCATGCCAGCAGCGTGGATGATTTGCTTTCCCATGCGGATTTCGTCACGTTTCACGTACCCCTGGTGGAAGGCACGCGTGGCATGATCAATGAGGAACGCATCCGCTTGCTGAAGGATCGGGCGATACTGCTCAATTTTGCCCGTGACGGTATCATCGATAACGATGCTGTCTGCAATGCCCTGGATAGCGGTAAGCTGTTTGCCTATGTATGCGATTTCCCCAGTAATCGTCTGAAGAATCACCCGCGGGTGATTACCCTGCCGCACCTGGGTGCCTCCACCAATGAAGCCGAGGAAAACTGCGCCATTATGGTGGCGGATCAGCTGCGTGAATACCTGGAACATGGCAATGTGCGCAACTCCGTAAACTTCCCGGAAATCTCCATGCCCCGCGGCAGCGGTTACCGGGTGTGCGTGGTGAATGCCAATGTACCGAATATGCTGGGGCAGATTTCCACCGCCCTGGCCGCCGCCGGTCACAATATCATTGACATGATCAATAAATCCCGTGGTGAACTGGCCGTCACCCTGGTGGATGTGGAAAGTGAAATCACCGAGCAGTGTGTGCAGGCCATCGCCGCCACCAAGGGCGTACTCAGTGTGCGTATTCTTCAACCGGTAAGCTGATCAGCGTATGAGTGATTCTCCGGCGCCTGAAGATCTCAACACCCTGCGCGCGCGCATCGATGCCATTGATGCGCAGTTGCAATCCCTGCTGAATGAGCGGGCCGCCTGTGCCCAGCAAGTGGCTCAGGTAAAGCAGGCGGATGATCCCGATGCACAGTTTTACCGCCCGGAACGGGAAGCACAGGTTTTGCGCAAGGTATTGGAACGCAACCCCGGCCCCCTGCCGGCGGAAGAGGTAACACGCCTGTTCCGGGAAATCATGTCTGCCTGCCTCGCCCTGGAAAAGCCCCTGCGCATCGGCTATCTGGGGCCGGAAGGTACCTTTACCCAGGCAGCGGCCCTGAAACAGTTCGGTCATTCCGTACAGACGGTTCCACTGGCGGCCATCGATGAAGTGTTCCGTGAAGTGGAAGCCGGTGGCACTGATTACGGTGTGGTACCTGTGGAAAATTCCACCGAGGGCGTGGTGAACCACACCCTGGACATGTTTCTGCGCTCCAGTTTGAAGATCTGTGGTGACGTGGAATTGCGGATTCATCATCACCTGCTCAGCCGTGAAGCGGATCTTGCCAGCATCAAACGGGTATATTCCCATCAGCAATCCCTGGCCCAGTGCCGGGAGTGGTTGAATGCCAAGTTGCCCATGGCGGAACGCATTGCCGTCAGCAGTAATGCGGAAGCCGCCCGTTGTGCCTCCCGGGAAGCCGGCAGTGCCGCCATTGCCAGTGAAACCGCCGCCGAAATCTATGAGTTGCGATCCCTGGTGCGTAATATTGAAGACAACCCCTGTAACACCACGCGTTTTCTGGTGATCGGCAAACAACAGGTACCGCCCAGTGGCCGGGATAAAACCTCCCTGTTGATTTCGGCGCGCAATGAACCGGGAGCCCTGCATCGCTTGCTGGAACCCATTGCACGCAATGGGTTGAGCATGACCCGTATTGAATCCCGGCCTTCCCGGCTGGGCGCCTGGGACTATGTATTTTTTGTGGATATCGAGGGGCATGCGGAAGATCCGCAGGTGGCGGCCGCGCTGCAGGAACTGCAGGCCAATGCCGCCATGTTCAAATCCCTCGGTTCCTACCCGCAGGCGGTGCTCTAGGGGGGTTATGATTACTGGATTGGCACGGGGTGTCTCGACCCGAATGAGTCAGGTATTCGTGAAAAAAGAAACCGCCATTCCGGCGTAGGCCGGAATCTCGTGAATGCACTGCCAAGGTAGGGAGATACCGGCATTCGCCGGCATGACGTGAAATTAAATGATCGCCTCGACTCGAATGAGTGAGGTATTCGTGAAAAAAGAAACCGTCATTGCGAGCGAAGCGTGGCAATCTCAGTGATGTGCAAGGTGATGTGAACCGCAATGACAGGCTACGGGGTGCCAGCGGTAGTGATTTTTTTCGGCACCGTGGCTGCCCCGATGCCAGGTAAACACAGCAGGATTAATGGCAATGACCAGTCAAGTGACTTCTTACGTGGCGCTGGCCACCACCGGTGTGCAGGGGTTGAAGCCCTATCAACCCGGCAAGCCCCTGAGTGAACTGCAACGGGAGTATGGTATCCGTGATGCCGTCAAGCTGGC
>CBDUNQ010000132.1:0-6214 GCA_965368625.1 uncultured Gammaproteobacteria bacterium | reverse complement strand
GGCACCATTTCCCCCTGGTCCAGCAAGGCTACGGATATCGCCCATAATTGCGGCCTGGCATCCGTGCTGCGCATTGAGCGGGGCGTGGCCTACCATATCACCCTCAACAACAAGGCATCACTGACCAGTGCTCAGCGTGCCGCGGTGGAGCCACTGCTCCATGATCGCATGACCGAATCGGTGCTGGATGATGCCGATGACGTGGAATCCATTTTCCGCCATGCCCAACCCAGACCATTTCTCACAGTGGATGTGCTGGGCGGTGGCCATGTGGCCTTGCAAAAGGCCAATACGGAATGGGGTCTGGCGCTTTCGGAAGATGAAATCCAGTATCTGGTGGAGAGCTTTCGCAACCTGCAGCGCAATCCCACCGATGTGGAGCTGATGATGTTTGCCCAGGCAAACTCGGAACATTGCCGCCACAAAATATTCAACGCCCATTGGCGGATTGATGGTCAGCCACAGGATAAGGGTCTGTTTGAAATGATCCGCAACACCTACCAGCACAGTCCGGAGGGCGTGCTGTCAGCCTATCATGATAATGCCGCTGTTCTTGAAGGGTCCGAGGTGTTGCGTCTGTTCCCCGATGCACAGTCTCCCTGCTATGAGGAGCGACGGGAAGCGGCGCATATTCAGATCAAGGTGGAAACCCACAACCATCCCACCGCTATCTCACCCTTTGCCGGAGCCGCCACGGGTTCCGGTGGGGAAATCCGTGATGAAGGTGCCACGGGCCGGGGGAGCAAGCCTAAGGCCGGTCTGTGCGGTTTTTCCGTTTCCAATCTGCGGATTCCCGGTTTTGAGCAACCCTGGGAAGAAGACCACGGCAAGCCGGACCGCATTGTATCGGCGCTGGAAATCATGATCGATGGTCCGCTGGGAGCGGCGGCCTTTAACAATGAATTCGGCCGTCCCAATCTCTGTGGCTATTTCCGTACCTATGAAGAATGGGTGCCCACGGCTTCGGGGCAGGAATTGCGCGGTTATCACAAGCCCATCATGATTGCCGGAGGCTATGGCAACATCCGTGAAGACCAGGTGGAAAAGCAAGCCATACCCCCGGGAGCACAGATTGTGGTTCTGGGCGGACCCGCCATGCTCATCGGACTGGGGGGGGGAGCCGCTTCCTCGGTTTCCAGTGGCGCAAGCCATGAAGATCTTGACTTTGCCTCGGTGCAGCGCGGAAACCCGGAAATGGAGCGACGTTGTCAGGAAGTCATTGACCGCTGTGCAGCCATGGGGGCGGATAATCCGGTGTACTCCATGCATGATGTGGGAGCCGGAGGACTATCCAATGCTCTGCCGGAGCTGGTAAATGATGCCGGACGCGGTGGCCGCTTTGAATTGCGCGCCGTGCCCAACGACGAACCCGGCATGTCCCCCATGGAAATCTGGTGTAATGAATCCCAGGAACGCTATGTCATGGCCGTGGACATGGAGCGCATGGATACCTTTGTGGCCCTGTGTGAACGTGAGCGTTGTCCCTTTGCGGTATTGGGTGAAGCCACCGAGGAACAGCGCCTGGTACTGGGGGACGGTTATTTCGATAACACCCCCATCGATATGCCACTGTCCCTGTTGCTGGGCAAACCGCCGAAGATGTTGCGCGATGTGCACCATCTCACATTCCACAAGAATGAATTCGATACCACGCCGCTGGATGTGAAGGAAGCGGTGTACCGGGTGCTGCGCTTACCCGCAGTGGCCAGTAAATCCTTTCTGATCACCATCGGTGACCGCAGTGTTACGGGTATGGTGGCGCGCGATCAGATGGTCGGCCCCTGGCAGGTGCCGGTAGCCGATGTGGCCGTCACCTGTGCTGATTATCGGGGTGTCTGCGGCGAAGCCATGGCCATGGGTGAACGCACCCCCATTGCCCTGGTGGATGGCCCGGCCTCCGGTCGCATGGCGGTGGGTGAGGCGATCACCAATCTGGTTGCGGCCGATGTTGAGCGGCTCGCTCAGGTGCGCCTGTCGGCCAACTGGATGGCGCCGGCCGGCCACCCCGGCGAGGATGCCACCTTATTCGATACGGTGAAGGCGCTGGGTGAAGATTTCTGTCCGCGCCTGGGTATCGCCATTCCCGTTGGCAAGGATTCCCTGTCCATGAAGACGGTGTGGAAGGAAGCCGGTGAAGAGCGGGCGGTAACGGCGCCCCTGTCACTGATCATTACCGCCTTTGCACCGGTGGTGGATGTGCGCCATACCCTTACCCCGCAACTGCGTACCGACCTGGGTGATACGGATCTGATTCTTGTCGACCTTGGCAAGGGGCGCAACCGACTGGCGGGATCTGCCCTGGCGCAGGTATACCGTAAAGTGGGGCATCACAGTCCGGATATCGAAGATGCCGACAGTCTCAGGCATTTTTTTGAAGCCATGCGGGAGCTACGCCGCGATCAGTTACTGCTTGCCTATCATGACCGTGCCGATGGCGGCTTGCTGGCTACCCTGGCGGAGATGGCCTTTGCCGGACACTGCGGCCTTACCGTATCCCTGGATGACCTGGGTTCCGATCCGGTAGCGGCGCTGTTTTCCGAAGAGCTGGGTGCAGTACTCCAGGTACGTCACTGTGATACGGATACGGTGCTGGAAGTGCTTCGACGTCTGGAGCTGGGCCGCCACAGCCATGTCATTGGCACCCTCAATACCGAGGACCGCTTGCACATTACACTGGCAGGAAAGAGCCTGTTCGAGGATAGCCGTGCCAATCTGCAGCGGGCCTGGGCGGAAACCAGTTACCGCATGCAAGCGCTGCGTGATAACCCCGAATGCGCACAACAGGAATATGATGCACTGCTGCAGACCGATGATCCCGGTATGCAGCCTCGATTAAGTTTTTCACTGGAAGACAATGTGGCTGCCCCCATGATCAATCGTGGTGTGCGTCCTGCAGTGGCCATCCTGCGGGAACAGGGGGTAAATGGCCAGATCGAAATGGCGGCGGCCTTCCATGCCGCAGGTTTTGCGGCCCACGATGTACATATGAGCGATATTCTCACAGGCCGGGTATCCCTGGCCGAGTTCAGCGGATTGGCGGCCTGTGGTGGATTTTCCTATGGCGATGTACTGGGCGCCGGGCAGGGCTGGGCCAAATCCATCCTCTTCAATGCTCGTGCACGGGATGAGTTTTCCGCCTTTTTTCAGCGCCCGGATACCTGGGGGCTGGGCGTTTGCAATGGTTGCCAGATGATGTCGGGATTGAAAGATCTGATTCCCGGTTCGCACGCCTGGCCGGCCTTTGTGCGTAACCGTTCCGAGCAGTTTGAAGCGCGCTTTTCGCTGGTGGAAATCCCCTCGTCGCCTTCTTTGTTACTACAGGGAATGGCGGGCTCACAGATTCCCATTGCCGTGGCGCATGGTGAAGGCCGGGCGAAGTTCAACAGCAGTGAAGGCGCACGTCAGGCGCTGGATGCAGAATTGGTAGCCTTGCGCTATGTGGATAGCCTGGGGCAGCCTACAGAGCGTTATCCGGCAAATCCCAATGGTTCGCCCCTTGGGGTTGCCGGAGTGACTACAGAAGACGGCCGCTTTACCATCATGATGCCGCATCCCGAACGGGTATTCCGTACCTTGCAATACTCCTGGCATCCCGAAGAATGGGGAGAGGACGGCCCCTGGATGCGCCTGTTCCGCAATGCGCGAGTCGCCGTTAACTGATGGCCGTGGCCCGGCACGTAGTGCCGGGCCACGGTATGAGGATTACTCTGACTTGCAGGAATGTCCTTGGCCAGCAAATGGTCCTAATGACTGCTGAAATAGAAGGCTTCGCTTTTACATAGCGACTGAGTGTCAGCCAGCTGGTTCAGGCCACTACCACCCATCCAAGTAGCCGTGCGGCAATATTGGTTGATCAGTACATACCACTGGATCGGGCGTAGATATGCTTGCTGGTTTGAATGCAGCGATGAAGCCGCCGGTCTATGGGGGGACGTGCATGAAACCTTACTTCCCTGAGTAAGGCTGCGGCTGGTTCACATGTATCCCTGGTAATGGTGTGCACCTGACGTGGCGCACCTGTACTACCGGTGGCCGCATCAGGTTTACCTGCTGATTTGCAGGATTAGCTTTCGTCTGCCAGATAGTCTTCGAAATCGCTGAGATTGTTTCGCAACTCTTCCAGTTCGCGTTTTTGCTCCAGCATGCGCATGGCCTGACGATGGCACAGGCGAGCAGAGCTGATTTTCTTTGACTGCTTGCTGCGTTCCTGTTCGGCGGCTTCGGCAGCCCGGGCCAGTATTTCTTCATCAAGTGCTTGTGTTCGCATAAATGCCTCTCGCAGATGCCGTTCCTGGCCTGTTGTTCCGGCCCCCCCCGGGACCCTTTCCGGACGCAGCACAACTTCACGTCATTTCAGACTAATTAGCGGTAGATTTCCCTCAGGACTTTAGCGGTTGGCGGTTTGCCTGGCGCAAGGTATTGGTAAACAAGGGAACCCTGGCCTAGACCCGTGGTCGTAGCACTATCCCGAAGCAGATACCCGGCGGCTTATTCCATGATTATCAAGACTTCAAAAGAGATTCCAGGCTCGGAAATCACCCCGGAAAGCCACTATCAAGGGCGGCGCGCCTTTTTGCGCGAGATGGGTTATCTGGGTGCGGGTCTGCTTGCCGGTGGCCTGTATTCATCTGCATCCCGGGCGGCGGTATCTTTGGGCGAGGTGGGCAAGAGTGACTATGGCCGGGAAGAAACGCTCACCTCATTAAAAGACATCACCGGCTACAACAATTTTTATGAATTCGGCACCCGCAAGGAAGACCCCGCCAAACACGCCCATATACTGAGTACCGATCCCTGGTCCATCCGTATCGAAGGCGAGGTGTCCAAGCCCGGTAATTACACTTTGGAGGATATTCTTCGGCCGCACGCCTTTGAAGAGCGCATCTACCGTCTGCGTTGCGTGGAAGGCTGGTCCATGGTGATTCCCTGGGTGGGATTTCCTCTGGCGGACTTGATCAAACGCTTCGAGCCCACCTCACGCGCCAGGTTTGTGGAATTCGTAACCCTGCATGACCCCAAGCAGATGCCGGGTCAGCGCTGGCCGGTGCTGGACTGGCCCTATGTGGAAGGTTTGCGTATGGATGAAGCCATGAATCCCCTGAGCCTGTTGGCCGTAGGGCTTTATGGAGAGGTGATGCCCAAGCAGAATGGTGCGCCCATACGGCTTGTGGTGCCGTGGAAATATGGCTTTAAAAGTATTAAGTCCATTGTCGCCATCCGTTTTCGGGAAACCCAGCCGATGACTTCCTGGGTCGCTGCAGCAAAAAAAGAGTATGGTTTTTACTCCAATGTGAATCCTGAAGTGGATCATCCGCGCTGGAGTCAGCGTAAAGAGCGCCGTATCGGCGAACTGCGCAAGCGCAAGACACTCATGTTCAATGGCTATGGAGAGCAGGTGGCACATTTGTATCAGGGTATGGATTTGCGTAAGCATTTCTGAGGGGACTGGTGAGCATTCTGGTGCCGGCTTGTACGGGAGCCCAAGATGTTTCGAATCCTTTCTGCGGTATCCTGACAGTGTGTGTATGACACGGATGGAAAATTCAACGATCAGAGCGGTATATTTTCCATGGATCATGCCATGCAACGGCTAGTGCAATCAAAATCAGGGCTATTGCTTTTCAAGGGCATGCTGTTTGTGCTTTGTCTCCTTCCGGCACTGCGACTGTTCTATCTTGGATATGGCGATCAATTAGGCGCCAATCCCATAGAAGTGATCACTCGGGATACAGGGGAATGGAGCTTGCGCTTCCTGCTGATCACGCTCTTGATGACGCCATTACGGCATTGGTTTTCCTGGAAATGGCCGCTCAGAGTGCGTCGCATGCTGGGCCTGTATGGCTTTTTTTATGCCTGTCTTCACCTTGGTATCTATCTATGGCTGGATCAATTCTTCGATTGGCAGGAAATTGCCTACGATATTCTTGATCGCCCTTTTATCACCATCGGTATGCTGGGATTTCTGCTACTCTTGCCTCTGGTCATTACTTCCACCAATGGCATGATGAAGCGGCTGGGGCGTGACTGGAAGCGTCTACATCGCCTGGCCTATGTGGTTCCCGTACTGGGTGTGCTTCATTACTGGTGGCTGGTGAAGGCGGATATCCGTGAGCCCCTGTTTTACGGGGCGCTGCTGTTGTTCCTGTTACTGTTGCGTTGGCGCTGGCGGCGGGCAGCGGTTACCACTCGTAAAATCAGGCTGACGGCTGCTGAC
>CBDUNQ010000131.1:0-6221 GCA_965368625.1 uncultured Gammaproteobacteria bacterium | reverse complement strand
GCTGGCCACATCGAGTGGTGAACCCGCCTTGACCAGCGGCCTCTTCCTGCGCGGTAGCGCCATAGCGTTGCGCCAGGCGCACATAATGGGCGGCGGAATAGGCAAAATAATCCCGCTCCTCCTGACGCAGTGGGCGTACCCGCCGTGCCGGACTGCCCAGCCAGAGATAACCGCCCTCCAGCACCTTGCCCGGCGACACCAGGGTGCCCGCCCCCACCATGGCCCCGGCGCAGATACGGGCCCCATCCAGGATGATACTGCCCATCCCGATCAGGCAGCCATCTTCCAGCGTACATCCATGTAACACCACGCGATGGCCTACGGTGACTTCATTCCCTACTTCCATCGCAAACCCCCCCGGTGCATAGGGGCTGTCATGGGTGACATGGAGCACACTGCCATCTTGAATATTCGTGCGTGCACCGATGCGGATACGGTGAATATCACCGCGCACCACCGTCATGGGCCAGATGGAGCTGGCGGCCCCGATGACCACCTGACCAATCACCTGGGCACCGGGTGCCACATAGGCATCCGCGGCCACCTGGGGCAATATGCCTTCATAGGCCTGTAAGTTACTCATCTTCCTTCTCCCGTTTTTTCACCTGGCCTTGACCTTCAGATCTTTGAGAAACACCCGATAACTTACTGATCCTCTGTATTTTAGTTTGTAGCCATCATGATCTAGAGTATAAGGGATCTATGCCCGACTGTAGACTTGGCTGCATCGGCCACCCTGCCGAAGGAACTACATGCAACTGAATATCATATTGCTGATTGTCGGCCTGCAACTGTTTATCGTGGCCATTGCCTTTGTTGCCCTGCGCTTTGCTGCGCGCAAGGGAATTATCAAGCCCGCCATGAGCGGCACCCCCGAAGCCGATCAGGAAAGCCTGCTAGACCGGGAAATCGGCCGTACCCGCGAAACCCTCAGCACCCCTCCGGGAGACATTGAAAATATCGAGGAGATTCTCAAAACCCGCCTTAGCTATCTGCATGCCGAGCGCCGCGCCCTCATCAGCAGCCGGGATAAACCCGGCCATTTCTGGCAACGTCTGACGGAAGAACTGGCTGCACTGGCACCACCAGCGACACAAGACGAACCGGAATCCGAACCGGAGCCGGCACCCCAAGCCACGGAACCTTCGCCTGTGGTCGCCGAAACCCACGAGGCTCAGAAAGACTCGGAAAAGGAAATGCTGCGCGATCTGGTGGAAACCTACGAAAGCCGCGTGGAAACCCTGGAACTCTACCGTGACCAGTTTTTTGAGCTCAAGGAACAGATGGAAGGCATGCAGGAAAAATATGATGCCCTGCAGGATGAACTGGATCGCATCCTGCCCCAATCAGAACGCACGGAAGAACTGGAAGCCATCAATGCCTCGCTCAAGGCGGACAAGGATTCATTGCAGAAAAAACTGCAAACCCTGGCCAGCATGGAGTCAAATGACAGCGGAAAAGCATCGAAAAAAACCCAGCCCACCATGGGACAGCTGGCCATGCAGCGCAGCGAAACCATTGAGCGCGAAATGGCGGCCCTGGACGATCATGCCAGTGAACAGGAATCCATCCTCAAGGAGTTGCGTGCCCAATCGGAAAAGGTCTCCAACAGTAGCGAAGAAATGCTGGGCTTTGTCAAGCAGATCGAAACCCTGGAAAACAAGCTACAGAGTATTCGCGACGAGTCACAGACGCTGCGCCACGAAAATCAAAAGCTGCAGCGGGAACTGGAAAATGCCCTGGGAACCACCAAATCCAAGGATGAAGCCCTGGAGGATTACCGCGAAACAGTGGATGACCTGAAGACCATGGTGGTGGAGCAAAAAGAACGGATTCGGGAACTCAACGAAGAAATGGGCGCCCTGGCCACCCAGGCACAGGAAGCCGAGAAACTTCAGGCCATGATCAAGGAATTCACGGCCAAGAATGCGGAAATGCTCATGTGTGTATACACACTGGAGGATGAAAACGATTTCTTGCGGAAACAGATCGGGGAACTGCTCAAAGAAAACCAGGGAAATGCCGGCGCCGAAGCGGATATTACCGCGGCACCCGCGGCAGACGTGGCACCCCTGCAGGAAAAAATCAGCGGCCTGGAAGAAGAATTACAGAAGAAAACCGATGCCTATACCAAGCTGCAAAAGAAGTTCGCCTCCATGGAAAAAGAATACCTCTCCATGTATGAAGAAATGCATAAAAAGAAGAAGTAGAGACAGGATCAATCTGAAAACAATACCCCACAAGCCATCGGTCAGGATCCACCTATTGCATGCCGGTGCAGGGATTCGCGTGTGCAGCGGGAAGCCTTAGCGAAAACGGCCACCTGGTTTCCCACCGGCACCCATGACATCCCCCCTTAACGCATGGTGACCAATTCTTCACTGCTGGTGGGATGAATGGCCACTGTATCATCGAGATCCTGTTTGGTGGCCCCCATACGGATCGCCACAGCAAAACCCTGTAGCATTTCATCGGCTCCATCACCAATGATGTGGCAACCCACCACTTTTTCCCGCGCCCCGACGGTCACCAGCTTCATGGCCGTCTGACGTTTGTGTTCCAGGGGGGCGTAGTACATGGGGGTGAACCGGGTCTGATAGATCTTTACGGCATCACCATGGATGGTACGCGCCTCTTCTTCCGTGAGCCCCACAGTCCCGATGGGCGGGTGACTGAACACCACCGTGGAAATGTTTTCATAGGGCAGGTGGCGCTCTTTCATGCCTCCGTAAAGGCGGTCACCGAGGCGCCTCCCCGCTGCGATGGCCACGGGTGTCAAGGCAGGCTTACCGGTGACATCACCAATGGCATAGATGCCGGGGACATTGGTATTTTCAAAAGCATCGGAGAGAATGAATCCCGCTTCATCCTGCAACACTCCGGCCTTTTCAAGGGCCAATTCGCCGCTCAGTGGTGTGCGGCCAATGGCCCAGATGAGAGCATCAAAGCCCTCCAGGCGCTGGCCATTGTTGGATTCGATACACAGGCTGCCATCGGCTTCACGAATCACCGAGCTTACCTGAGTGCCTGACAGAATGCTGATGCCATCATTCAGCATTTCCTCCATCAGGCTTTCCCGTAACATGGCATCGAAATTACGCAGCAGGTGTTCCTTGCGCAACAACATGGTGACATCGGAGCCCAGGGCATTGAGCACCCCCGCCAGCTCCACGGCAATATAGCCGGCACCCACGACCGCTACCCGCCTGGGCAGGGTTTCCAGCTCAAAGAAACCATCGGAGGTGATGCCATGCTCAGCGCCGGGAATATTCGGTATGGCCGGAGTGCCACCCACTGAAATCACAATATGGTCTGCACTGTAGCGCGTGCCATCCACTTCCAGGGTATGGGCATCCACAAAGCGGGCCGTCCCGGTAATTTCCACAATATCCGAATCGGCCAGATAAGTGTGATACCAGGTATTAATGCCATTCACGTAGCTATCCCGTGCCTTTTTAAGGGTTCCCCAGTCGAACGTATGCCCATTGAGGGTAAAGCCATAACCGGCAGCATCCTGCAGGTAATGGGCAATGCTTGCGCCAAACCACATCACTTTTTTGGGTACGCAACCCACATTGACACAGGTGCCGCCCAATGGCCCTTTTTCGATAACGGCGCACTTTGCCCCGTAGCGGGCCGCACGCTCGGCAACGGATAAACCGCCGCTACCGGCACCAATGGCAATGAGATCGAAGTGTGTAGTCATGGAGCAATGGCCTTTTCAGTATGTCAGTAATCCGGCATTCTACCGCCTGCCCGTGACGGGATGAACCGTATTCACGCCGGATTGCTGGGGAATAGGCCGGACCGGTGTTCTTTCCATACCATTCATGGCTATCATTGACCCTATGGATTTTCACATGGACATTGCTACCGATTCAGGACCTACCCCATGAGCCAGAACCCCCTGTTAGACTTGCAAGATCTGCCCCCTTTTTCCCGGATTCACGCCCAACAGGTGGAACCGGCAATGGATCAGATTATCGAAGCATCGCGCCAAGCCGTGGAAACCCTGCTGGCACAAACCAGTGACTACACCTGGGATAACCTGGTTCGCCCCCTGGAAGATATCGATGACCGCCTGAATCGCGCCTGGTCCCCTGTGAACCATATGAACTCCGTGGTTAACAGTGAAGCATTACGCGCTGCCTATAATGCCTGCTTACCCAAACTCAGTGCCTATGGCACGGAAATGGGGCAACACGAAGGCTTGTACCGCGCCTATCGCCATATTGCCGATGGTGAAGAATATGCGCGGCTTTCTCCCGCGCAACGCAAGGTGATCGACAACACACTGCGCGATTTCCGTCTCTCGGGCATCGAATTGCCACCGCCAAAGCGCCAGCGATACAAGGAAATTCTCCAGGAGCTTTCTTCACTGCAGTCGCGCTTTGAGGAAAATCTGCTGGATGCCACCAATGCCTACCAGCGGCCGGTCACCGGGGAAACGGAACTGGCCGGCCTGCCGGAAAGCGCACGCCAACTGGCCAGGCAACAGGCACAACAGGCGGGCCGGGAAGGATGGCTGTTAAAGCTGGAGTTTCCCTCTTATTTTCCGGTAATCACCTATGCCGATTCCCGTGCCTTGCGGGAAGAACTCTATACTGCCTATGTCACCCGCGCATCCGATGCTGCCGACCATGGCCAGTGGGATAACACGCCCATCATGGAACAAATCCTTGCCCTGCGTCACGAAGCGGCCCGAGTCCTGGGCTATGACAACTATGCGGAACGTTCCCTGGCCACCAAGATGGCCGATTCCACCGACCAGGTACTGAAGTTTCTCGAAGACCTGGCACAACGCTCGTTGAGCATGGCACGGCAAGACCTTGAAGAAGTGCGCACCTACGCACGTGATGAACATGGCCTGGAAGACCTGGAAGCCTGGGATATTCCCTACTATTCGGAAAAGTTGCGCCAATCCCGGTACAGCATTTCCCAGGAAGAGTTGAAACCCTACTTCCCGGAAACACGGGTACTGCCCGGTATGTTCGCCGTGGTGGAGCGTCTCTATGGCTTGCAGATTCAGGAACGCAGTGATGTGGATACCTGGCACCCCGATGTGCGCTTCTTTGAAATTCACGATGCCAAAGGTGATTTACGCGGCCAGTTTTACCTCGACCTGTACGCACGCGCACACAAACGCGGCGGCGCCTGGATGGATACCTGCATTTCCCGGCGCATACGCGGAGAACAGATACAAACCCCGGTAGCCTACCTGACCTGTAATTTTTCACCTCCCGTGGGCGAGCAACCGGCCCTGTTCACCCATAATGAAGTCACCACCCTGTTCCATGAATTCGGTCATGGCTTGCATCACATGTTGACGCAGATCGATTACTCACCGGTTTCCGGCATCAGCGGCGTTCCCTGGGATGCCGTGGAATTGCCCAGCCAGTTCATGGAAAACTGGTGCTGGGAACGGGATGCCCTGGATCTCATAGCCGGTCATTATGAAACCGGGGAAAAGCTCCCGGCCACACTCTATGAACGCATGATTGCGGCACGTAATTTCCAGTCCGCCATGCAAATGGTGCGGCAACTGGAGTTTTCCATATTCGATATCCGCATTCATAAGGAATACGACCCGCAACGGGGAGGCCGCATCTATGAAATCCTCGACGAAGTGCGGCAACAGGTGGCCGTGATCAACCCACCCTCATTCAACCGCTTCCCTCATAGCTTTTCCCATATCTTTGCCGGTGGCTATGCCGCTGGCTATTACAGTTACAAATGGGCCGAGGTATTGTCCGCCGATGCCTTTTCCGCCTTTGAGGAAAACGGTATTTTCGATCGGGAAACCGGCCTGCGTTTCCTCACCACCGTGCTGGAACAGGGCGGCTCCAAGGAACCCATGGAAATCTTTATTGAGTTTCGTGGCCGCGAACCCAGCATCGATGCCCTGCTACGCCACAGCGGTTTGGCGGCCTGAGTGAAAGCGGATGGGTCGCCCCTTTCAATCCGGGGCGCCTTGACCGGAATGAGCACGGTATTCACGTAAATAAGAAGCGGTCATTGCGAACGCAGTGAAGCCATCTCCGGACGCCGGCAGTGGCCGGGGGGATTCCGACAAACCCACTGCCAAGTCATGAAGATTGCCGCGTCGCGTTGCGACTCGCAATGACGAAGCCTATTTTAGCCCAATGAGCCAGGGAGCCATGCGCAAAAGAAGCGGTCATTGCGAACGCAGTGAAGCCATCTCCGGACGCCGGCAGTGGCCG
>CBDUNQ010000130.1:0-6245 GCA_965368625.1 uncultured Gammaproteobacteria bacterium | reverse complement strand
CTCTGACCCATCATTCGTTCCAGTTCGCTGACGCTTGCTTTCAACGCCGGCCCCACTGTCTGGTACAACCGCTCAAGCGGCAGGTCTTTTGGTATCGCCCCACAGGTAAATACGACCGGTTCGCCCAGATCACGCGGTTGAAACGGCACTGAGGCGGCATGAATATTCGGCGTGAAGTAGTCGGTCGGATCGGCAACCGCAAATCCGTTTGTCATCAGCTGGCTGGCAGCCTCATCCCGAATCTGCTGTATCAGATGCAGGGCCGGAGAATCCGCGGGCAATTCTACCGTTCTCTCTTGCCCAGGTATATGCAGGACTTCCAGCCCCGGACGCCGCTCCACCCCTTTCGCCACCCCCACCACCAGCACCTGATCGGGCACCGAAAGGCTTTCAAGGACTTGCCGCGCTGTCTGTGTCTGGCCCGTGCCACCATCAATGAATAACACATCGGGAAGGCTGGCTTCGCCCTTCTGCAGGCGCCGATAGCGACGCTGCAAGGCTTGCTCCATGGCGGCAAAATCATCGCCGGGCGTGATATTTTCGATATTGAATCGACGATAGGCCGATTTCAGCGGACCCTCGGCATCGAACACCACACAGGATGCCACGGTCGCCTCTCCCTGGGTATGGCTGATATCAAAACACTCCAGACGTTGTGGCAGCGCTGGAAGCTGCAAGGCGATCTGCAGCGCCTGGGCACGTTTCTGCATGCCTGAGTGGCTGACCAGGCGGGCCTGCAAGGCCTGTTTACAATTCTGCCGCGCCATGTCCAGCCATTGCGCCCGATGGGCGCGCACCCGAGTACGCAATGCCACCTTTCGCCCTGCCTGTTCGCTCAATGCATCTTCCAGCAAGCGCTGCTCTTCCAATGGCGTACTCAGCACCAGCTCCTGGGGAATTTCATGCCGCAGATAGAATTGGCCGAGAAAGGCCATCAACACTTCCTGTTCACTGACCGCTTCCGGCAGCGCCGGGAAAAAGGCCTTGTTACCAAGGCTGCGGCCGGCGCGCACGAAAAACACCTGCACACAGGCAACCCCACCCTGGCATTCCACGGCAATAATATCCAGGTCACCGCTTTCACCGCTGATATACTGGCTTTCCTGTACCCGTCGCAAGGCGATGATCTGATCACGCAATTGTGCCGCTTTTTCAAACTCAAGCGCCGCGGAAGCGGTTTCCATACGGCTGACCAGTTCATCGCTGACTTGATTACTTTTACCTTCCAGAAACAGCACCGTATGCCGTACATCATTGGCATATTCCTCCGCGGATACCGCCTGTACACAGGGGCCCTTGCAGCGCTCAATCTGGTATTGCAGGCAGGGGCGGCTGCGGTTGCGGAAATAACTGTCTTCACACTGCCGCACACGAAAAACCTTTTGCAGCAACAACAGGGATTCACGTACAGCAGTGGCATTGGGATAGGGACCGAAATAGCGACCCTTGGCCCGCTTGGCTCCACGATGCAGGGATAGTCGCGGATACTCTCCCTGGGAAAGGAAAAGATAAGGGTAACTTTTGTCGTCGCGCAGAAGAATATTGTAGCGCGGCTTGAGGGACTTGATCAGGTTGTTTTCCAGTAACAGGGCTTCGCCTTCCGTACGGGTAACGGTCACTTCCATGGCATGGATGCGGCTCACCAGGGATTGGGTCTTGGGGCTTTGTTGGGTACGCTGAAAATAGCTGGAAACCCGTTTCTTCAGGTTCCTTGCCTTGCCCACGTAAAGCACCTTGCCGCTGGCATCCAGCATGCGATAAACGCCAGGGCGGGTACTGAGGGTCTTCAGAAACGATTGCGCGTCAAACCGGTCTGCCATGATACCTTCCGGGGATGTCACCCATCCGGCCGTGAAGCTGGATTGCGTTGGCCTATGCAGGTATGGGTGGTACTACAGGCCTAGGATACCACGTGGATGGACAAGCTATTCATGCACATCCACCACTTCGGCAGTGGCGTGGGTAAGGTCGACTCTGATGACTTGATGCGCATTGGTATTGGCAATAAACAACTGTTGCCCCACACAGTGAATCCCCCCCGGCTCGTTCAGGGGCAGGTTGATTCCAAGACTAGAAATAGCATTAGATTTAATAGTTAATACTTTGATTTTTGAGTTTAATGTATCAGCAATCCAAAGATGTCCCTGGGCTTCATCCAGGCAGATACCCAATGGGTGCTGAAGGCGCGCCTGGCTGCCGGGTCCATCCACATCGCCAAATTCAAATAATCCACTACCCACCAGGGTGTGAATCTGCTGGCCATTGAGGTCAACGGCACGAATTGCCGAGGTTTCCGCATCCACAAGGTACATTTCCCGCTCACCCATGGCCAGGCCACAGGGCTGCGCCAGGCAGGCGGCCTGCAGTGGGCCATCCTGCAAATCTTCGCGTCCGGAACCCACCATCACTTCCAGCGTCTGCTTGGCAAGATTAAAGGCCCAGATCTGGTGCTGCCCCGCCATGGCCACATACAGGATGCCCTTCCGGTAATCCAGGTCCCATGGGGAATTCAGCGCTGCCTCGCGGGGTTTGTCGAAAGAACGACCGGTATAGCGGCCTTGTTTTCCCGTCCCGGCAAAGGTATCCACATCACCCCGCTTGAGCCCGATACGGCGGATGGCATGATTTCCTGCATCCGCCACGTAGAGAAAATCATCCACCTTGACCATGCCCTGAGGGCTGTCAAAGGCTGCATCCTGCAGATTTCCATCAAGGAATCCCGCAGTATTACTGCCAAACACGCGACGGATGCTGCCGTCATGATAGGTTTCCAATATGCGGTTGCGGCCACTATCCGCAATATAGAGCAGGTTTTCCGTGGCCAGGACCTTGCCTGGAAAACTCAGGGTAGCGCGCGTTTCCGGGTGGTATTTCATGGGGATGGGTACGCCAGGGGCAAGCCCCGCAGCTTCCCCTTCGCGAAGCAGTGTGCCGATCAGTTCATCCAGTTGCGAATAACGCCCTTCACCGCGCATAACGCCAACCACCATCCCTTGTGTATCGATGACAAGAATGGAGGGCCAGGCCTTGATGCCATAGGTTCGCCATAATTGAAACGGTGGGTCATTCACCACCGGATGTCGAACATGGTGACGATTCAGCGCTTTCTGCAAATGGGCTGCATTGCGCTCCGTGGTGTATTTCGGCGAATGAATGCCGATCACACAGATTTTGTCTTTATACTTTTCTTCCAGATGACGCAATTCTTCCAGCACATGCAGACAATGAATGCTGCAATAGCTCCAGAAGTGCAACAAAACCACCCGCCCCCGTACATCCCCGAGGGTTACCGCCTTCGCAGTATTGAACCAGTGCAGGGAATTCGGAAACTCAGGAGCCCGAATACGTGCCTCAGCCATTGAAAAAATCCAATACAATCAAGTGTAATGCCCCCAAAAAAATGGTACCACGAATCGAAGCCTGAATCGGGCACCCGTTCACATCCCGGCACATCCCGGGCCAGGCAACGATCAACGGCGCCCAGCCAGCTCGATCACCCCGTGTTGTAGTGCCAGGTGAGTCAACTGCACCTCCGTGTTGACACCCAGCTTCCCCATTACCCGCACCCGGTAGCCATTGATGGTTTTCTGCGTCAGGCACAGGGATTTGGCGATTTCAGCGGTATTCTTTCCCTGGGTCACCAGTAACACCACCTGCAGCTCCCGGTGGGTAAGGCTTTCAAAGGGGGATGCCGCTTCTCGGGAAAGACGTTTTACCGCCATCTGTTGCGCCAGTTGGCTACTGATGTAGCGCTCACCCCGATGCACCGTATGCAGGGCAGCCAGTAATTCCGCTTCACTACAATTCTTGGTAAGGCACCCCTGTATACCACTGCGAATCAATCGCTCCGGAATCACCATGGTGGCATCCACACTCATCACCACCAGCTTGATCTGGGGAAATTGCCGCTGGAAACGCATAGAGCCATCAAGAATACTGAGGCACAGGCCATTCATATCCATCAGCACCACGTCAGGGCAATCCTTGCGGGCCAGGGCTGTGGCTGCATTGCAATCGGACGCTTCGCCAATCACTTCCACGCCATCGGCATCGTCCAGCAACCGGCGGATGCCAGCCCTTACCAGTGAGTGATCGTCCACAAGCAATACTCTCACCAGATCGGTGCGCAACTGTGAACGCTGTGACGTACGTGCCATAAGCCCCCTGCTTTATGATTCGATATACTCTCACTTGGAGGGAGTATCGACTGTCCCAGGGTGATCTTGAGCAATTACCAAAAACAGAAGCTATTTAAACAACAATTAGTTATATGTTTTTTTTGATTCTGATTTTAGAATCTACTCGGGTCGCTGGCCATATTCAATCATACCATGCCGCATGGCGAGATGAGTAAGCTCTACATCATTGTCCACACTCAGTTTTTCATAGAGCCGGTAGCGGTACGTACTGATGGTCTTGGGGCTCAGACAAAGTTTGTCGGAGATTTCCTGGATATTATGGCCCTGGGTCACCATTAGCATCACCTGCATTTCCCGCTGGGACAGCTTGTCAAAGGGGGAGCGCTCGCCACCGGGTAGCATGGAGAGGGCCAACTGACGCGCGATATCGGCCCCAATATAGCGTTCTCCGGTATGTACAATGTTGATTGCGTTGACAATTTCTTCAACAGCGCATCCCTTGGTGAGATAACCGGAAGCGCCGGCTTCCAGTAGCCGGGTCGGATAGGGTTCATCCACGTGGATGGTAACCACAATGACCCGCAGATCAGGGTAGGATTGAATAATCTTGCGAGTGGCTTCCAGCCCGCCAATCCCCGGCATATTTACATCCATGAGGACTACATCGGGTTGGTGCTCCCGCACCCTGGCAATGGCCTCTTCCCCGGTACTGGCCTCGGCTATCACCTGAATGCCCTTGGAGTCATCCAGTATTCGCTTGATGCCGGTACGCACCAATTCATGATCGTCCACCAACAGCACACGAATCATTCCACACCCTCACCCGCTTGTTAGAATTCCATTTTATCGGTTTTAACTATTCGGGCAGGGACTTCACACAGACTTCTACACCGAATATACAACAACTCTCTTCCCTAAGTTGCTGAGCAGCATAGCACTATTTTCCCTTGAACGGTATTACAATGCTACCTTCGGCCTGGAGGCATCAAGCCTGGGAATTGCCGGGTGGACTCAGCCTGCAGTTCGTCGTCACGCCTGTTTTATAATGTGGTGGAGGGGCAGGGATTCGAACCCTGGGAGGACTCGCATCCTCGCTGGTTTTCAAGACCAGTGCTTTCAACCACTCAGCCACCCCTCCGCGGCGGGCGCAAGCATACCTGATGTAGCCAGGGGAAATCCACCGCAGGGATTTCCGCGCATGGCCCGCTTGTGACCCTAGTGGAATCTGACCGGTTGAAGGCGGTTTCGATATCAGATTGTGTGGTGCGCATCCGCACTGCCAGTAATACCCTAGAAATCTATGTGGTTAGGGTGCTTGCCCATTTTTTCCACTACCTATATGCTGAACCAAATTCTGTGATCACGGTCATAGTGTTCGCAGCACTCAGGCTGCACAACCACTCGTTACGTTAGCAAGGAGATCTATAGATGAACCCCTTAGGACAATCCATTACCCGCAATGAAGCGGCGGTACTGGCCAGCAACAAGGTATTGAAAAATACCTACCTGTTGCTTTCTGCCACCCTCGCATTCAGCGCCCTGATGGCAGTGGTGTCCATCGCCATGGCGATACCCACCGGGGCCTATCTCATCGCCGTCATCGCCAGTATGGTGCTGGGTATTTTCGTTTTACCGCGAACCGCCAACTCCAGTGCCGGCATCGGTGTCATCTTTCTCATCACCGGCCTGCTGGGATTCGGCCTCGGCGCCATCCTCAGTCAATACCTGGCTCTTCCCAAGGGTCCGCAGTTGATTGCCACTGCCTTTGGCGGTACCGGTGTGATCTTCCTGGCCCTTTCAGGATATGCACTCACCAGTAAGCGTGACTTCAGCTTCATGGGTGGCTTCCTGTTTGCCGGCATGATGGTGGTGGTAGTGGCCATGCTGGCCAATCTGTTCCTGGAGCTGCCAGCGTTATCCCTGGCCCTGTCTGCAGGCATCATGCTGCTCATGAGTGGCTTCATTCTGTTTGACACCAGCCGTATCATCAATGGTGGCGAAACCAACTACATCATGGCTACCTACGGCATCTTCCTGAGTATCTTCAACATCTTCATCAGCCTGTTGAACATCCTCGGTATTATGGGTGACGACTAAGCGCCACTC
>CBDUNQ010000129.1:0-6476 GCA_965368625.1 uncultured Gammaproteobacteria bacterium | reverse complement strand
CGATGCTGGGAAGCACGCCCCTTGTAGGCGCCAGCGCAGCTGGCGAATGCCTGTGCTGCCACATCGGTTCGCGAGCTTTGCTCGCTCCTACAGGAAGGATACGAAAACCTCCGATGCTGGGAAGCACGCCCCTTGTAGGCGCCAGCGCAGCTGGCGAATGCCTGTGCTGCCACATCGGTTCGCGAGCTTTGCTCGCTCCTACAGGAAGGATACGAAAACCTCCGATGCTGGGAAGCACGCCCCTTGTAGGCGCCAGCGCAGCTGGCGAATGCCTGTGTTGCCACATCGGTTCGCGAGCTTCGCTCGCTTCCACGGGTGGTGTATCGAGCGATTCAGCGTAATTCACTCAACAGGGAAGCCATGATGCTCTCCGCCTGGCTCGCATAGCCTCCGCCGAAAAGGTTGGCATGGTTAAGAATGTGATAGAGCTGATAAAGGCGCTTGCGCACCCCATAGCCTTCATCCACGGGGTAGGCACTGCGGTAGGCGGCAAAACACTCGCGGGAAAAGCCACCGAACAATTCCATCATGGCCAGATCCGTTTCCCGATCGCCATAGTAAAAGGCGGGGTCAAAAATCACCGGTTCGCCCTGTTGGGTAAAGCTGTAGTTGCCGGACCAGAGATCGCCATGGAGCATGGAGGCGGTAGGTGTATAGGTATGGAACAGGACGGGAAACCTTTCCAGTACCTGATCCCCAAGGGATTGCAGGCGGCCACCATAGCCATTGCGGCCAGCCAGGTTTAATTGGTAGCCGAGGCGATGGTGACGCCAGAAATCCACCCAGGAATCATCGGGTGTATTCATCTGGGGCGTGGAACCAATGGTGTTATGGCGCTCCCAGCCATACCGGGGCCCGGTATGGCCATGCAGGGCCGCTAACTGTTCCCCGAGTCTTGCCTGGGATCCCTCGCCACCCAGTGAGAGATTTTCCAGTACCAGATAGGCTTGTTCCTGTTCCGTTCCCCAGCAGATGGGTTGAGGCACCCGCAGTGTTTCACTGGAAGCCAGTGCCTGCAGACCCTGGGCTTCGGCAATAAACATATCCAGTTTTCCGGCGTGGTTGGTCTTGATGAAGTACTGATTGGCGCCGCATTGCAGGCGGTGGGCATCATTGATGCAGCCGCCACCTACGGAGGTACGGGCTCCCGGTCTGGCGTCATCGCCGGTGATTTCTGCGATATGGGCACAGAGGGTAGGCCAGAAAGTGTCGTGCATGGAAAGGCCGAGGGCGGCAGTGGCCCTTTAGATCAATTGCTCGACCCGATCACGCAGGGGGCTGCTGCGGGAAAAGTGGGCAAGCAGGAATTTCATCTGGTCGGCAAGCACCCGCTTGCCCTGCAGGTAGATGTACTCGGCGTAGTTGGGGGTGAAGGGAACGGCCAGCAGCTCCATGCCGCACTGTTCCGGGGTATGCCCCGCCTTGTGATTATTACAGCGGCGACAGGCAGTTACCACGTTATTCCAGATATCGCGCCCACCCTGGGAAACGGGAGTGACATGGTCGCGGGAAAGTTCCGATACGGGGAAGTGTTTGCCGCAATAGAGGCACAGGTGAGCATCGCGCTTGAACAGGGCCCGGTTGTTCAGGGGGGGGATATAGCGTTTGCGTACCTTGCTGAGCACGCTTTTGTTGCCGTAGGTGGCCACAATGGAGTTGACGGCAATGACGCTGCGCGCACCGGTAATGGCATTGTAGCCGCCATGGACTTCGTACAGCAGGGATCCGCAGGTAAAGGCCACCTGCTCCATATAGTAGAGACGAACGGCATCCTGGTAATTGATCCATTCCAGTGGTACGCCGCCCTGATCCGTGCGCAGAACCTGGTGGTTCAGCTCATGCATAAAGCTCCCCCAACCCATGTTTCCAAGTGGGCCTAGTTATGGCAGAAATTTACCGACTTGTAAACGCCTGAATTCTGGTGAATTCCAAATCAATGGCCTAGAGAGCCTTCTGGCCCTGAAATGGACCCCGGCGTTTCAACCGGGGCCGACTTCCGCTATTATGCCGTGATTTTGCAGGCGAATATTCTTCACGGAAATCGTCCCTTCTTTTGTACGTCTATGGCAGTACCCGGCCTCGGCCGGATGTCGGAGAGTAAAAATATGCCGATTCGTGTGGCAGTGCCCAAGGAAACCCTGGCCGGTGAAAAACGCGTGGCGTTGGACCCCGGCATGGTGCAGCGCTTTGAAAAACTGGGTGTTGAAGTGCTCGTGGAGCAGGGGGCCGGCTGCGGCACCTATACCGCGGATGAAGCCTATGTGGGCGCCCGGGTGGTGGATACGGATACCTTATATAAAGAAGCCGATCTGTTGCTTCGCGTGCAACCCCCCACGGAAGAAGAGATCGGGCGTCTCAAGGAAGGCGCCGTGGTGGTGGGAATGATGCTACCCCATAAATATCCGGAACGGGTGGCCAAGCTGCGTGATGGTAAGATCACTTGCTTCGCCATGGAGCTGGTACCGCGTATTTCCCGGGCACAGAGCATGGATGTACTGTCTTCACAGGCTTCGGTGGCCGGTTACAAGGCCGCCCTGATGGCAGCGGAGCGCAGTGGCCGCTTCTTTCCCATGCTGACCACGGCGGCCGGCACCATTCGTCCTTCCAAGGTGCTGGTTATCGGTGCCGGAGTGGCGGGCCTGCAAGCCATTGCCACCGCCAAGCGCCTGGGTGCCCAGGTGGAAGGCTATGATGTGCGTGGCGCCACCAAGGAGCAAGTGGAATCACTGGGCGCCAAGTTTGTGGATACCGGCGTCAGTGCCGAAGGCAGTGGCGGTTATGCCCGCGAACTCACTGATGAAGAAAAACAGAAGCAGCAGGCGGTACTGGAAAAGCACATCATCCATGCGGATGTGGTGATCACCACTGCCGCCATTCCCGGCCGCACTTCTCCGCGCATCATCTCCAAAGCCGTGGTGGAACAGATGAAACCCGGGGCCGTCATCATCGATCTGGCGGCGGAAGGGGGAGGTAACTGCGAGCTGACCCAGCCTGGCGAAGACATTACCCACCAGGATGTTCTGATCTACGGACCGCTCAATGTGCCCAGCATGCTGGCCGTGCATGCCACGGAAATGTATGCCAAGAACCTGTTCAACTTTTTGAGTCCCATGTTGGTGGAAGGTGAATTCCAGCCCGATTGGGAAGATGAAGTGATTTCCGGCAGCGTGCTGACCCATGACGGGGAAATCAAGCATGTGCCGACCCGCGAACTCGTTGAAGGAGCGCCATCATGATTGAGGGTTTTACCGCGCTGTATATATTTATGCTGGCCGGCTTCACCGGTTATGAAGTCATCAGCCGGGTGCCGGTTATTTTGCATACCCCACTGATGTCCGGTTCCAATTTCGTGCACGGGATTGTACTGGTGGGCGCCATGGTGGCCATGGGGCACGCCGACACGGATATGGAGCGCTTCATCGGTTTCATCGGCGTCATGCTGGCCGCGGGCAATGCGGTCGGCGGCTATGTGGTGACCGAGCGCATGCTGGAGATGTTCAAGAGCAGTAAGGGGAAACAGGCATGATTCAGTTAAGTTATTTTCTTGCCGCGGTACTCTTTATTGTCGGCTTGAAGCGCATGAGTTCACCGGTCACCGCCCGCGGCGGGATCGTATGGGCCGGCGCCGGTATGGTATTGGCCACCCTGGCCACCTTCTTTACGCCCCATATGGGCAACTATGGTTTGATGATTCTGGCGATTCTCATCGGGGGTGGCGCCGCCTGGTATACGGGTAAAAAGGTGGCCATGACCGATATGCCGCAAATGATCGCCATCTACAACGGTATGGGTGGCGGTGCAGCGGCGGCCATTGCGGCGGTGGAATTGCTCAAAGGCGATTTCGCCTCCGGCAGCTTTCAGACCCTGGCAGTCATCGGTGCCCTCATCGGATCCGTGGCCTTTTCCGGCTCCATGGTGGCGTTTGCCAAGTTGCAGGGCTTGCTGAAGAAGTCCGTCATCTTTTCCAATCAGCAAATGCTGAACCTGGGAATCTTTGCTGCCGCCATTGTCTTTGGCTTGATTCTCATTGCGGCCGATGTACCCGGTGGCTTTGCCATCTTCGCCTTTTTCACTCTGGCGCTCATCTTTGGTGTGATGATGACCCTGCCCATTGGCGGGGCCGACATGCCGGTGGTGATTTCCCTGTATAACGCCCTGACCGGCCTGGCCGTGGCCTTTGAAGGTTTTGTGCTGGGTAATGCCGCCATGATCATTGCCGGTACCGTGGTGGGTTCTGCCGGTACGCTGCTGACCCAGCTGATGGCAAAGGCCATGAACCGCCCCCTGACCAATGTGCTGTTCAGTGGGTTTGGCGCTTCCGGTGGCGAGGAAATGGAATCGGTCAGCGGTACCATGAAAGAAGTCTCCGCCATGGATGCCGCTTCCATGATGGCCTATGCCAATAAGGTATTCATCGTGCCCGGCTATGGTATGGCCGTCGCCCAGGCGCAGCATAAGATCTGGGAATTTGCTCAGCTATTGGAAGAAAAAGGGGTTACGGTGAAGTTTGCCATTCACCCTGTGGCGGGGCGTATGCCGGGGCACATGAACGTACTCCTGGCGGAAGCCGGCGTACCCTATGACAAGATCTTCGACCTGGAAGAAATCAACAGTGAATTTTCACAGGCCGATGTGGCGCTGGTCATTGGCGCCAATGATGTGGTGAACCCCTCGGCTCGCACCGACAAGAACAGTCCCATCTATGGCATGCCCATTCTCAATGCCGATATGGCGCAAAATGTCATTTGTGTGAAACGTGGCAAGGGAACCGGGTTCTCGGGTATTGAAAATCACCTGTTCTTCCTCGATAACACCCGTATGTTATATGGCGACGGGCAAGCCGTGGGTGCCCAGCTCATTGCCGAAGTGAAGCAGATGTAGTTCGGGGTTTCACGGTGAAACGGGGTTTGTCTGCAATGTTTTAGTGTTGTTGCTGACGTAGTTGCCGGTTCGCTGTTTCGGTCTGCTTTGGAACAACGGTTTGTAAAAGGGTGCTATGAACCGCTTAAGTATAGGCGTTCATGGTATAAAGAAACGGTCATTGCGAGCGAAGCGCAGCAATCTCCGTGGTGTGGCGGTAAGGTGTGAAAATCTGCAGACTTTGTGCCGCCGTACTGAGATTGCTTCACTTCGTTCGCAATGACGTGGAATAGTCCGCCGTCATGCCCTTCATGCTGGCACACCATGATCTCACTCCGTTGCCGGCTTTTTCGGCATAAGGCGTTCCCCCTGATTTTTTATGGATGTTTCTTTACGGGTTTCTGCCATGGGGGGCTTGTTCGCCCGCTGCTGCTCACGCAGGGCGCGAATGCGTGCCTGTTCTTCTGGTGAAAGGCCTTGCCAGTATTCACGCAGTTTTTCCCGGCGTTGCTCCGGTGGCAGTTTGCGCATTTCTTCGCGGTGCGCGCGAAAGCGCTCGCGTTGTTCCGGGGTCATACCCTGCCACTGCTTGCGCAGGGCTTCGCGTTTTTCCGGTGGCATCTGATCGAACCGCTGTTTGCGTTGCCGCAGCCGTTCCTGATCCTCCGGCGGTAATTCCTCGAACTGCTTGCGGCGTTCCTGAAGACGTTCGCGCAGCGCTTCGCGACCCTGGTCGTCACGCTGGGCATAGTGTGAGAACCGGCGCTGTATCTGTTCACGTTCACGTTCACTGAGTTGATCCCAGTTGGCAATGCGTTGCCGCAGGCGCTGCTGCTGTAGTGGGCTGAGTTCCGCCCAGTCCTCTTTCAATGGGGCAAGCCGTTTGCGTTCTTCGGGCGTAAGGGATTTCCAGTTCTTCGACTCACTATTCCCGGGGGGATCAGCCAGGACCAGTGGGGAGGATAGGGTCAGGGAAAGTAACAGTGGTAGCCAGGGGCGTTTCATGGGGAAGACCTCAAACAAAGTAAGCTTGGTACAGGGAAGAGTGGGATGGCTGCGGGGATTCGGGTTGGGACAGCTCCACCGTTTCCAGCCATTCATAAAATTCCCAATTTTCCATTAAGTCATGTTCATCACTCTGGGCCATGGCCGCCGGGGGTGCCTGTTCCTGTCGAGTGTCGGGTGACTGCCACAGGAAGAGGGCGACGGCGAGTACCAGGGTGCCGACAACGGCGGCACTCATCCATGGGGTATGCCATGGGGTATGCCGGGGAGGGCGGGCCTGTAGCGCTTCCTGTCGCTGCGTCCGCAGGCGCCGCCGCGTAGCGTCATCGAGTTGCGCGGCATGTCTTTCCAGTTGCTCCCGGGCAAAACCCTGCAGTTCCTGATCCGTAGCTTGTGTCATGGCCAGACTCCTTCCAATGCCGTACGCAACCGCTGGGTGGCGCGGGCATAATGGGTTTTCACGCTGCCTTGGGAACACCCCATGGCAAAGGCGGTTTGTGCCACATCCAATCCCTCCCAGGCACGTAACATAAAGGCTTGCTGTTGGCGCAATGGCCATTGTGCCAATGCCGCCACCAGGGTTTCCAGGGCTCCCTGGGTTTGTACTTCCC
>CBDUNQ010000128.1:0-6511 GCA_965368625.1 uncultured Gammaproteobacteria bacterium | reverse complement strand
ATTTTAGACAAAAACAGGAAACCTGGCACGCCTCCTGCTTTAACCATTCCCAGCCAAGATTCCAAACGCCCGCTCACTGCGAGCGGGTGGTAAGGCCAACACCACACACATTTTTCACTCAGCATGAGGAAGACAACATGAAAAAGGTTCAACAGGGTTTTACCCTTATCGAATTGATGATCGTGGTCGCGATCATCGGTATTCTGGCCGCGGTAGCGCTGCCGGCGTATAAAGACTACACCATTCGCGCCAAGATGTCGGAAGTGGTTCTTGCTGGCTCCGCTTGCCGCACAACCATCTCGGAAGTGTACCAGTCCGCAACAGCTGGACCTGGTGCAGACAACTGGGGCTGCGAAGGTAGTACCGCTGCGGGTATTTCCAAATATGTCAAAAGCGTACACACCAACCTCAACGGTGTTGTGACCATCCAAGCACAAGGCTTCAATGATAGTGCAATCGATGGTATGGAAATCATCTTGGTGCCATACATCGATGCAACCACACCGGCAACTGTTGGATCCGATATGGGCAAACAGCTTTTCAGATGGGCTTGTGGACCTCAATCTGGCGCAACTGCTATGCCTACAAAATATCTGCCTGGTTCTTGCCGCGGCTAATTTTTGAACCACTTAGGTATGTTACAAAAGAGAGCCACCTCCGGGTGGCTCTCTTTATCATGACAAGACCATTAGTTTCTAATAATCTCGCTTTCGATGACTGATCAAATCCAGTTACTATTGCCAACATTCTTTGCCTGGATTACTGCCGGTCTAACCGTATTTTTTTTTACTAACCGAATATATTTATACAACTTTGCCATATCAATCCTCTTTTTTTCAGGCATATTAACCATCCTTTATTTAATGGCTGATGGCATAACCGGCCAGGGCATTAATTACGCAGTTATTTCCCATTTACTATTTGGCCTGGAAGGACTCAACGGTGTAGGGTTTTGGGAATTCCGCCACCTTATAATTCCAGGCTTCACTGGTGTAGTTCTACTTTGCGGTATCAGTTATGGCTTATGGCGACACGCCAAACGAATCCAGCAAGTAAAAACCACCCATGCCAAACCCCTA
The DNA here is from genome assembly GCA_965368625.1 of uncultured Gammaproteobacteria bacterium. Lineage (GTDB taxonomy): Bacteria > Pseudomonadota > Gammaproteobacteria > DSM-19610 > DSM-19610 > JAIVHA01. The sequence continues at coordinate 5,432 of CBDUNQ010000128.1, read as the reverse complement.
TTTATCGAGCGCACCCTGACCAGTGTATTGGCCCACTTCCTGTTGTTGTATTCGATAACTGCCCACCCGGCAGTCATGGAAACATTCCATCTACTTTTTGATTATCGCAGCTATCAGGAAATCGATCCAAATTTCAAGCGCCACCTCTATAGTGTCCGCTTACCCCAAGTGGCGCCGCAACAACGCAAGAATATCGTATATCTCTATGCTGAGAGCCTGGAGCGCACCTATTTCGATGAACAACGCTTTGCCGGCCTGATTCGGGAGTTGCGCACCCTGGAGCACCAGAGCCTCAGTTTTACTCAGCTCAAGCAAGCGGAGCTCACGGGCTGGACCGTGGCGGGCATGACCGCCAGCCAATGCGGCATTCCCCTCTCCACTTTCACCCGCGGTAACCATCAAAGCAAACATGAGCAATTTGAACCCGGTATGGCTTGCATCGGGAATATACTCAACAAAAAAGGTTACCATCTGACCTACATAGGCGGAGCGAAACTGAGTTTCGCCGGAAAAGAACGGTTTTATCGAGAGCATGGATTTACCAAGGTACAGGGATTGAATGAACTCCTGATGCATTTACCTGATGACGAGCCACAGTCTTCCTGGGGACTGTATGATGACCGCCTGCTGGATCTGGTTTTTGATCGTTTTCAGACCTTATCAGCATCCAGCCAACCTTTCGGCTTATTCAGTCTGACTCTGGACACTCACCCTCCCTTTGGCCATGAAACACCCGCTTGCAAGGGAATTAAGTACCTGGATGGCAGCAACCCTATGCTCAATGCCGTAGCCTGTGCCGACTTATTGATCAGTAAATTTGTGCGGCGGATTCTGGACTCTCCCTATGGTGAAAATACGCTGGTGATTGTAGCCTCGGACCACTTGGCCATGAATAACAGCGCCAGCGATGCGTTACAGCAAGGGGCACCTGAATCACGGAATAACCTCTTCATGGTCTTCAACAGTGGTGTACCCGCTGCAAAGATTGACCGCCCTGGCACCACCCTGGATATCGCCCCCACGCTAATGTCCCTGGCCGGCTTCCCCATGGAATCCTTTGCCCTGGGTCGGAATCTCTTGGGGCAGGAGCCCACGTTGCTGGAACAACTCGGCTTTGAAACCCTGAACCGGCAAATCAGCCACTGGCGATTGAACCTGCCAAATACGGCCAAAGGTACCCCTGTCGTAAAAACGGAGGATGGTTAAGCGATTTTCACCATTCAGGCGAGTTGAGGCCGGAATCCCGGCCACTGGCTGAAGCCGGCAAGATTTTCTTGGTTGCGATAATTTTCGGTGAATTGCTGAAACAAAGAAAACACACCCAAAAGAAGGGTTTCCCGTTAAGATTCAGCGTCAATGGTCGACATTATCGAAAGTAGCATCAGATAGCTTGGACCTGAAGGCTCGGGCCCGATAAGATATCCCTGGGACTGGCCCCGGTGGAATAACGGATTATTTACGGACAGATACAGACACCATGGCGACAATGAACCCCACACCCCAGCTCAGCGGCCTGGCCCGGCGACTGGTCTCCGACGGCTTGCTGGATGAAGAAACGGCTTCTTCGGCCTTTCAGCGCTCCCTCAAGGAGCGGGTGCCCTTTGTCAGCTACCTGGTGGAACACAAACTGACCACCGGCGCCGCCATTGCGGCATCCGCCTGCCAGGAATTCGGCGCCCCCCTGTTTGACCTCAGCGTCATGGACCTGGATGCAGCCCCAGTAAAACTGGTGGAAGAAAAGCTCATTCGCCAGCACCATGCCCTGCCCCTGTTCAAGCGCGGCAACCGCCTGTTCGTGGCCATTGCCGACCCCACCAACCTGCAGGCCCTGGATGAATTCAAGTTTCACACGGGCATCGGCACCGAAGCCGTGCTGGTGGAAGAGGATAAGCTCGTCAAGGCCATCGAGGGCGCCCTGGAAGCCATGGATACCTCCATGTCCGATCTCATGGATTCGGATCTGGACAACCTGGAAGTCATGGGGGGCGAAGAAGATGAAAACCGCGACGATGCCAGCGATTCCGATATCGATGACACCCCGGTGGTGCGCTTCGTCAACAAGCTGTTGCTGGATGCCATCAACAAGGGAGCTTCGGATATTCACCTGGAAGTCTATGAAAAGACCTGCCGGGTACGCTTTCGCCAGGATGGTGTGCTGCATGAAGTCACGGCACCCCCCATTGCCATGGCCAACCGTCTGGTGGCCCGCCTCAAGGTCATGAGCCGCATGGATATCGCTGAACGCATCAAGATGCAACTTTCCAAGAACCGCGCCATCGATTTTCGTGTAAACACCTGCCCCACCCTGTTTGGGGAAAAGGTGGTGCTGCGTATTCTCGACCCCAGCAGCGCCAAGCTGGGCATCGATGCCCTGGGCTATGAAGAAGACCAGAAACAGCTTTACCTGGAAAACCTGGAAAAGCCCTATGGCATGATCCTGGTGACCGGGCCCACCGGTAGCGGTAAAACCGTTTCCCTGTATACAGGCTTGAACATTCTCAATACCGCCGACCGCAACATTTCCACCTGTGAAGACCCGGTGGAAATCAACCTCACCGGCATCAACCAGTGCAACATGAACCCCAAGGCCGGGTTTACCTTTGCCTCGGCCCTGCGCGCCTTTTTGCGCCAGGATCCGGATATCATCATGGTGGGGGAAATTCGTGACCTGGAAACGGCGGAAATCGCCATCAAGGCGGCGCAGACGGGCCATATGGTGATGTCCACCCTGCATACCAACGATGCCCCCCAAACCCTCACCCGACTCATGAATATGGGGGTTCCAGCCTACAATATTGCCGGTTCTGTGAACCTGATCATAGCGCAGCGCCTGGCCCGCAGGTTATGTAATAACTGCAAGAAGCCCGTGGATCTGCCCGAAGCCGCCCTGCTGGAAGAAGGCTTCAAGGAAGAAGATGTGAAGGCCGGCCTGAAAGTCTACGAAGCCGTGGGCTGTGAACTCTGTGTGGAAGGCTACAAGGGACGGGTGGGCGTGTATCAGGTCATGCCCATTTCCAATGCCATGGGGAGGCTCATTATGGAGGGCTGCACGGCGGGGCAGATCGCCGATCAAGCCAAGCAGGAAGGCATTGCCGACCTGCGGGAGTCGGGGCTGAAAAAGGTCAAAGATGGCCTTACCAGCCTGAAAGAAATCAACCGCGTAACCAAGGATTAAACAATGGCCGCAACCGCAACTGCTGCAAAGCAAGCCACCTTCCTGTGGGAAGGCAAGGATAAAAAAGGGAACAAGGTCAAGGGGCAAAGCCAGGGGATCAACCCCACCATGGTAAAGGCCGAATTGCGCCGCCAGGGGATTACCCCGGCCAAGGTGAAAAAACAATCGGCCCTGGGGGGGCCCAAGAAGCAAAAGATCACCCCCAAGGATATCGCCATCATGATGCGCCAGCTGGCCACCATGATGTCTGCCGGGGTGCCCCTGGTGCAATCCTTTGAAATCATTGGCCGTGGCCATGAAAATGCCTCCATGCAGGATTTGATTCTCACCGTGAAGGGAGACATTGAAGGCGGCAACACCCTGGCCAAGTCCCTGGCCAAGCACCCGTTATACTTCGATGACCTTTCCTGCAACCTGGTGGAAGCCGGGGAACATGCGGGGATACTGGAAACCCTGCTGGATAAAATCGCCACCTACAAGGAAAAGACCGAAGCCCTCAAGAGCAAGATCAAAAAGGCCCTGTTTTACCCCATTGCCGTTATCGTGGTGGCCTTCATTGTAACCGCCATTTTGCTCATTTTTGTGGTACCCACCTTTCAGGAATTGTTTGCCAGCTTCGGGGCGGAATTGCCCGCCTTCACCATGATGGTGATCAATCTTTCGGAATTCATGCAAACCTACTGGTGGGCCGTGTTTGGCGGCATCGGTGCTGCACTCTATGCCTTCCTGGAAGCCAAGAAACGCTCCCGCAAGTTCCGCCACGGGCTGGACCGCCTGGTGCTGAAACTGCCCGTGGTGGGGGATATTCTCACCAAGGCCACCATTGCCCGCTATGCGCGCACCCTGTCCACCATGTTTGCCGCCGGGGTGCCTTTGGTGGAAGCCATGGATTCAGTAGCCGGTGCCTCGGGCAATATCATTTACGAAGATGCCATCTATCAGATGCGCGACCAGATCGCCACCGGCCAGCAATTGCAGCTGGCCATGGCCCAGAGTGGCCTGTTCCCCAACATGGTGGTGCAAATGGTGGCCATCGGTGAAGAATCGGGTGCCCTGGACGGCATGCTAAGCAAGGTGGCGGATTTCTATGAAGCCGAGGTGGATGATGCCGTGGATGGTCTCAGCTCCCTGTTGGAACCGCTGATCATGGCGGTGCTTGGGGTATTGGTGGGTGGTTTGATCATTGCCAGGTACCTGCCCATCTTCAAACTGGGTGCAGTGGTATAAGCCACCGATTGATCAGCTGAATGGATTCCATCACATTGTTCACGCTGCTGCAAAGCAGCCCGGCTTTTTTCATTGGCCTTACCCTGGTGGTGGGGCTCATGGTGGGCAGTTTTCTCAACGTGGTAATTCACCGCTTGCCCCTGATGATGGAGCGCGAATGGCGCGCGCAACTGGAAGAAGCCGCGGCAGAAGAACAGGGTGCCACAGAAGCCGCTGCGAATACTTCCCGTGAAGAAGCCCCGCTGACTCTGGCCACCCCCGCTTCTCACTGTCCCCATTGCGGGCACAAGATCCGCTGGTTTGAAAACATTCCCCTGCTGAGTTATCTCTGGTTGCGCGGCAAATGCTCCGCCTGCGGGCAAGGCATTTCCCTGCGCTATCCCCTGGTGGAACTGGCCACGGGCCTACTGTCCGCCTACGTGGCCTGGCATTTCGGTTTCGGTTGGCCGGCCGCCGCCGCCCTGTTACTCACCTGGGCCCTCATCGCCCTGAGCATGATCGATTTCGATCACCAATTGCTCCCCGATGTGATCACCCTGCCCTTCCTGTGGATCGGCCTCACCCTGAGCCTGTTTCCGGTATTTACCGATATGCGTTCCGCCATCATCGGCGCCGCCGCCGGGTATCTTTCCCTGTGGAGCATCTATCACCTGTTCCGGCTGATTACCGGCAAGGAAGGCATGGGCTATGGGGATTTCAAATTACTCGCCCTGCTCGGCGCCTGGATGGGTTGGCAAGCCCTGCCCGTGGTCATCCTCATGTCCTCCCTGGTGGGTGCCGTGGTGGGCATTTCCATGATTGTGTTCCTGGGCCGCGACAAGCAATTGCCCATTCCCTTTGGCCCATACCTGGCAGCGGCGGGGTGGATTACGCTGTTATGGGGTGACCGTATTACAGGGGCGTATTTTCGGTTTAGTGGAATGTAAGGTGGGGGGTGGTTTACCGCTGGAATGACGGATAGCACTATCTTTACTCCACTTCATTACTGTCACACACCTCGTCATTGCGAACACTTCAGAACCCCTTCGGG
>CBDUNQ010000127.1:0-6530 GCA_965368625.1 uncultured Gammaproteobacteria bacterium | reverse complement strand
CATTGAAGGTCGGCGGCGCCCGGACTATATGTTGACATTGTAAACATTGTGTCCTAGGCTGATCCCATGTTGCATCGGAAAATGTAAATAATCATCGCCGTGCCTACAGGAGCCATTCCCATGACTACACAGCCACAAACCCTGCGCCTGATCACCATTCCCATGAGTCATTACTGCGAAAAGGCCCGCTGGGCCCTGGAAAGGCTGCATCTCCCCTATTACGAGGAAAGACATCTTCAGCTGTTTCATTATCCGAGAACCTGGTGGACCAGTGGCGGCCCCTCGGTACCCGTACTGCTGGATGGTAACGAGGTGATTGCCGATTCCACCCGAATCCTGCAACACCTGGATCGCTATGCGCCCCCTGGGCAACGACTTTATCCTGAAGACCCCGGCCTTTGCACCCAGGTCATGGCGCTGGAAGATGAATTCGATGAAATTCTGGGCGTGGAAAGCCGTCGCTGGGTATACCATCATTACCGGCATAGTCCGGTACGGGCATTGCAAACCGCGGCCCAGGGTGCTCCCGCCTATGAAAAATGGCTGGCCCCTCTTGTTTACCCGCTATTTCAGTTATTGATTAATAAGCTGATGGATCCATCCGCGGAAAAGGTAACTCAGGGTCTCATACAAGTCCGCAACATCATCCAGCGCACCGACCGCTTGCTGGAAGCAGGTCACCGCTATTTGCTTGGCAATGAATTCACCGCCGCAGACCTGGCACTGGCCGCCATGCTGGCGCCACTGGTACTGCCCAGAAATTATGGAATACGCTTGCCGGAAATGCATCAAGCCCCGAAAGCTGCACAAGGGGATGTACAGTATTTCCGCGATACCGCCACGGGTCGCTATGTACTTCGCTTATACGAAAATGAACGCATCGGGTCTGCTACCGCCCCGGAAAGTCAGCCATCTATACTTCTTTCACAGGTGCAATAGGACAACCTCCCGCGTAAACGAAGCAAGCGCTGAGAGCGTTCATACGGTTTATAATTTGCGCCCGGCTTACATTGCATTCCAGAGGCAAGGCATCAACCATAAATTAACTGTTGATATTCACGCCCGCCAGCACAACAGCGGCTTGCATCGGACGGAATATTCTGTATTTTTGGTGGTGCTGTGTAATTACAATAACCATTGACCTCAAGGAGTGAGAATGAACAACAAAAAAAGTTATTACTGCGCGGCTGCACTCGCATTAGGCAGCTATACATCCACGAGCCATGCGCTCACCGTCACCAGCTGGACTCTCATGGATTTTGATAGCGATGGGTTGCAGAGCGAAATCAATCCGACTGACACCGAAAGTATGGGTACACCTGCGACCGGCAATGGAGTCGGCACCTTTGGATCAGCCAACGAACTCTGTGGTGCCACCCCTTGTGCCGATATTGCATTCGATGCGGGCCCCATTGGCGCAAACCTATTCACCACAGGCTTCAATTACGGTGGTGTCGGTGATTATCAACCTATCATTTTCGGTAATATCGCTGCCACCATCGACTCCGCTGCGGCATCCCTCGGCGACGGCCAGGCCTTGCAGTTTTCTGCACTGGATTTTGGCATCATCTACCAAGCCACACAGTACGATATGACCTCGCAAAGCCTCTTCAACTGCACCGGCGCCACACCAGGTGCGTTAAATCACAATTGCGGCGAAAGCATGGATGAAAACCCCAACTACAGTAACCCTCTTGGCTACAACGTAGAGATTAGCGACCTTGGTGGCGGTGACTATGGCGTCGTGCTCCGCTACATCGGCATTGATTACGGCAAGCCCCTGCCCTACTTTGCATACCCTGCAGCACATTTTCGCATCGAAGGCATCATGCATACGGCAGTACCCTTACCCGCTTCCCTATGGCTGTTTGGTTCAGGAATGTTCGGGCTGATTGCACTCAACCGCAGACGAAACCCTCACAACACTGCTTATACAGCCGCTGCATGATGTACAGGAAAGCCGAACAGAAGCGTATCCAGCGCTTCTGTTCGGCTTTTCCCCTGCCATCCTATCCAAGCGGCATCACGTCACTGATCATCCAGTCGCAATCGCAGCGATCATTATTGATACAGGATGCCATCAGATAGGTACCGCCGGGCACTTTGACACGCACTGTTTCCCTGGCACCTTGTGGAATCAGAGTTTCCTTTCCTCCTGCGGAAAAATCCCCACGCTCCGTCCCGGTGCCGATGATTACCGGACACTTTCCCTTATTTACAATGCGCAGACTCGCATGGGCATCACCACCCAATTGATTGTTCAACAATACCTGCACCGCATCCTGCGCACAGTTTTCACTGGTATTCCGATAAAAGGTATTGATCGGCTCTACTGCGATGGCCGTTGCACCCGTGTTTTCCTGTTTGTTTCCCATAACATGATCTCCTGTTTCATAACACAATGACTACAGTCAGTATTACGAAACCAGGAAGACACTGGATTTCGCGCTATCGGCCACATCAAACGCACCACACAGAAAAACAAGCGATGACCGATGATGATCATTGCCAACACTTATCGCAGAAGAACCTTCCAAAAAACAGAACATTGGATGGTGCAAGACGACTGAGAATCCACAACAGGAAGACCGGCTAGCGCTGAAAAATGCGTAACGATTACACAATATGCATCGGTACTATTCACCATAACCGGGGCCAGAACACGCGGGCATCCATCACACACAGCTTATTCACCGCCATCAACATTCATGCCGCATTGTTTTCATCTTTTGCGATCCAGCAAGCAAGAGGATACCGCTGACCATCAGCCAGGCCGCTGCCGGCAGTGGAACTTCGGCCGTGGTCATCACGCCTTCAAGATAGACTTCATACCTTACATCGGTGATACCCGTATCCAGTGGATCCAGGGGAAACACGTAGGCCCATTGAAAAGAGACATCATAGGTATTCAAGCCGGTTTGTATCACCCAGTTCACCTGTACCGTGGCAGGGTCGAGTGCTATCTCTATGGTGGAAGGGATGATATTCAGCGCAAAATCCAACGAACTGAATTGCAAGTCACCCCCACTGATCTCCGCATTCAGGCCGGCACCATAAGTAAAGACCTCTACCGGCGACTGAAAATACTGGGTGCCGGAGCTGAAACTATTCGGCAGATTTTCCGCACCTTCGCCAAGGATCACACCACCATTGAGGTCACCATCAAAGGTATAGGCATCGGCAAAGGTCTGTATATCCATCGGCGCATAATTGATAAATGCACCAGCAACACCATCAGTAAATGGCTGATAGCTGTCGGGGGCATTTACGATATTCGATCCAACGTCCTGCAACTGCAACTGAGTTACAGTAGCCCCATGTGCGGGGATCAGGCAGGCGCTGAATATCCATGCAGCCAGGCTTGCGCTAAGGACTCTTGGTATATTTCTCATGGGTATAATTTTCATGGGTCACCTTCCTTGTTATTGGGTTTTGGCAACGATCGATGCATTTTCCGGGCATCACCCAAAGCCACAATACTGACCACCCGCAAGAAATTCCAGCCCTGGCCAGCCCACTTACAACAAAGGTATTAGTACATAAATCATTGCATTGAACAGGAGCAGACCGGGAATCGATGATGAAATTTTATGATAACCCTGTATTTTCATATGCTTGAATATTGATCGCTGGCAGCCATGCACGCCTTCTAGTACCATGGGCTTCTGGCATGAAAATTCTTCCCACTCTCTTTTCACTTTAGATCGTCTGCCCCGAAGTCACTACCGGAATACAGGATTACCAACGGATATTTCTGCAATGGATACCTCCCCCGACAAGTTGCTCAAGCAACACCATCAACTCAACCATACGGATCACGCAAAGGTTCGTTCCCATGTACAGCGCAAGGCGGGAGACTGGATTATCAATACCTTGATGCTTGAGGGCCATGAAGTTCCCTTTAAATACAAGCGCAAGAAATCCTATAAGAGTCTTGTTGGGCAACGGGTGAACCTCACCTATTACCCCAAGACGGAAATCATCGCCCAGCTCGAGTTTGAAACCATGCGCGTGGTGCGAATTCGCAGAAGCTGAAGAGCATCATTATTGCTTCCTCAGGGGCATGCACTGAGGCCGGTAATCCAATCCCGGAGCAGGCTCACTCCGAAGGAATCCGGAATATGACTGCCCAGGGGTGGCATACCGTGCGCATCGCGCCGCATCACGCGCTGTAGGAGCATGGATTTATCCGCTTCTCCCGGCACAAGCCGCCGCACTCCGCTTATACCCAAAGTACTGTGTGATACTGGCTGATTACAAATATTCATTGCGACCAGTTCCGTAGCATAGCGAAGATCCATATCCACCGGCGTCGGGCCACCCGGCCGATGGCACTGTGCGCAATTGACATGTAAATAACTGCGCGCCTGCGCTTGCGGATCAGCAGGGACCTGACCCGACACAGCCAATGGCTCCAGGCTATCCAGTGCCGAAGGGGCTAGTGTCAATGGCCGCACGAATAATCCAATGGCATCGTAGGTACTCAATTGGTTGGCTGTGCGGCCGGTATCGGGATAGAAAATGGAGCGATTCATCTGTGCGGTTTCCAGTCCCAGGGTCCAGCCCGCCACCTCAGTGTGGCATTGCAGGCATTCCGCACTGTGTGGAAAAATCCACTCCTGCTGACCGATTCTGCGGGTTTTACCACCGCTCACCCGAGTGGCGGCCGTTTGTGAATCATTCCACTCATAGGAGTATCCAGCCCACACGCCATTACCATGCCGGGCAAACAGGCGCGTCTCGATCAATTGCCCGGCCACCCGGAAATGCTTCATCAGTACCGATCCTACCGGTAATTGCCAGTCTCCATCGGCAGAAATGGTTATTTGGCCATTCCCGGGAATCGCCATCCAGCGTTGCTTCAGTGCCCCATCGGAGTAAAACGCTCCATTAACATCATAGGGAATCATATCTTGTGCGGGTTCCTGTGGTTGCAGCGGATTTACACAGCCCGTATCGGCCAGATTTTCAGGGAAGCCGCCTCCTGCTATCGGGGCAGCCGCTTCCACGAGTTGAAATACCCGGCCTGCTGCGTGATCCAGCACATACAGCTCACCCTCGGCATCTTGCGCAAAGGAAGAAATCGTCAAGCCACTGGCAATCAATAACGCCGGCTCGGCCTGTCCTTGCGCATCATAGGTGACGCGGGAGATGCGACCATTGCAATAATCGGCATATAGGTACTGCCCCTGCAGCGCCGGTATCGCTGTCCCGCGGTAGACATAGCCACCGGTAACGGAACAGGCATTGTTGGCATGGGAATAGGCTACCAAAGGGGCGATCAAGCCACTGGTTTCACAATTCATCACATCCAGGCACTGATTCCCTTCCACTACATTCCAGCCGTAGTTTCCACCTGATTGCACCTGGTTGATTTCCTCCCATTGCTCCTGGCCTACATCCCCCAGAAAAATGGTCGCCAATGCCTGTTTTTCTCGGTCAAAGCTCCAGCGCCAGGGATTACGAAAACCATAGGCGAATATTTCCGCACGACAGCCTTCCGGATCGTCGCAGTTTGCCGCATCCGCATAGGGGTTGTCCGCCGGGATGGCATACGCAGTACCACGCACGTCATCTCGACGGTCCACGTCAATACGCAGCAAGGCACCCAACAGGTTGCTGCGATCTTGCGCATTTCCCAGGGGATCATTACCGCTACCACCATCACCTAACCCGATATAGAGGTAACCATCGGCGCCAAAGGCAATGTGTCCGCCATTATGGTTGAGATAGGGTTGCTCCTGGGCGAGCAGCACTTCTTCCGCTATCCCCGGATTCAGGGCCGTGGCATCGGGTGTTGTGATAAATCGGGATACCCTGGAAATCAGCGGTGAAACGGTCCCGGGACGTGTATAGGAAAGGAAGACCTGCCGGTTCGTGGCGAACTCCGGATGGAAGGCCATACCCAATAGACCTGCCTCCCCGTTCGTCTGTATCTGATTCGCAGGGAATTGCGTAAAGGTAGTAAGGTTTTGAGCACTGTCATCGCTTCCCCGGGTAAAACTCATTACCCGCCCACCCTGCTCCACCAGATACCAGCGCGCATCGTTACCCGGCGCCTGCAGTAATGCCACCGGCCGGTCCAGTACCAGATTGGAGAAAATTTGCGTAAGGCCCACTACCGCATTTTCCTGCGTAGCGGGCAAAGCAGGTGCCACACAGGCAAGAGAGGCGGGACGGACATTCAGGCCGGAAGTGGAAGGCACGGCCGGTGCCTCTCCACCCCCGCCACCACATGCTGCCAGCAACAGGGGAATGATATACAGGAAGAGACCTTTGCATGGCTTCACTCCTTTGAATCCTCCTGCAGCTAATCCGATTAAAACCTAGTAACAATACCTTGCTGTTCGGTTCAGGGCACACTCACCGTGCCCGGTATATCTTTACTCATGGCATTTGAAAAAAATACATATCCACCAGCCCTATATAGTACTCCGTCATCCCGTATAGTACTCCGTCATCCCGTATAGCACTCCGTCATCCCGTATATGGTCTCCTCCCGTCTTGCAAGACCTTGTGTTGCTGGCGAC
>CBDUNQ010000126.1:0-6531 GCA_965368625.1 uncultured Gammaproteobacteria bacterium | reverse complement strand
AAAGACAATGAGGTTTTGACAGTCTTCAATCCAACTGGCCAGGGTGAAACTGAGGGTGCCGCCATCCAGAAACACCAGACCGGGCAGGTGGGAGCACTCCGCTTCCAGGCGATGCAGGGCATGAATGCCGGCACCTTCGTCGGTGAGCAGGGTATTGCCTACGCCAAGAACCAGGGTTACTGCGGTCATGATAGCCAACGTCCCCGAAATAGGATTTGAAAGTAGTAGATCAGCAATGGTGCTTCGGTATATTGACCTAAGTCAGTTCTGTATAGGGTAGTCGCTGCAAAGAAGGGGAGTTTACAATGTGGTAACAATGTCGGTGGCGATACCCGCTTGTGGACGTGGCGGTATCCATAAGGACTTCGGGATGTGCTTGGGTGCCCTTGCCGGGTTTTCCCGGTTTTCTTGTGCTTTCATGGACCTGCCGTTAGGATGTAGAAAGAACTAAAGGTTTGCCCTGGGTAGGTGATCACAAGCGGCATGGAGTTGTGATTGCAGTACCTTGATAAAAAAGAAAGAAATACACGAAAAATAACAATTCATTAAGGGGGATAGCGATGCTGCTCCACAGATATGCTCCAGTAGGGGCGGGGCTGCAGCATCAGCCCCCCCGCTGGTTTTCATGCAGTCTGCTCTTTTTCCTGTGGGTGCTTGTGGCCAGCCCCTTGGAGGCATCGCCCATCACGGTGAGCCCGGTTTCCCTGCCGACGGTAAGCCTGGAGCGCGACAGTATCACCACTCAGCGCCTTTTCCTGACCAATGTAAGTACTGGTCCACAGGCGTATCGTATTGCGATCCTGCCGGCAGAGCTATTACCGCCCGGCCCAGTACAGAATCCCGTGGTGATTGCGGAGCAAACTCCCAATGTGACCAATCCGGGCACGGACTTCCCGTTGCTGCCGAGTCAGCTGTTTCCCGGTATCCACCTGAACTTCGGGATTACTGAATATGGCGAAATCATGCCATTTCAATATCCCATAGGCACTGAGCACCTGGCAGTTGGGGCCTGGTACTCCGGATATACCCTGGCGTACCGTATCAACGGGGTGGATCAGCTATCCTATGCCCGGTATGAAGGCAGAAATCGTATCCAGCCTGTTGATTATCAGGTAGTGACCGATTCGGCTAGCTTGCTGGTGGTGCGGGTGACCACGGAAACCATTGACCAGGCACTGCGAATCATTCGCACCTTTCACTTTCAGAAAAATCGTAAACGCATAGATATCACCACGGAAATTGAGAATCTACTGACTTCACCGGTGGATAATCTGGCCTTCAAGGCCTTCACAGATTGGGATATGGATGGTTCATATAACAATGACCTATTCAGTTATGATCCACTTTTCCACTTGGCATATGCCTTTGAATCCAATTACGCCGGAATTTCCGCATTGCAGAACCCTGCTTTCGTGGATCTGGATGGTTGGGACGATATTGAACGACGAATCACCAATGAAGAGTATCGTGCAGAGCCTGTCAACATAGATGGTTTGACCTTACTCCACTTTGAACTCGGTTCGCTGGCGCCCACCGCCAGCGCCAGGGTGGACACCGTCTATGTGGCCGGTGATTCGCTGGATGAGATGCGGCTCGAGCTGGGATATATATCATGGCTCAGTTCCGATCCAATCAGTGGTGTCATGGAAGCGGCGGGTTCGCAGGAAGTGATGCTCAACTATGATGCCGCCAATCTTGCGGTGGGGGATTTTACTGCCAATGTCCAAATCCATGTGGACAGTTCCAGTACTCCTCTGCTTATCCTTCCTGCATACCTGACTGTGACAGATGACGTCACCCCACCCGCCATGGTGAATGATCTGGCAGTGCAGAATGCTACTGCCTCAAGTGTATTGCTTAGCTGGAGCGCAGTAGCGGACAGTGGCATTTCAGGGAAAAATGCCGACCACTATGACATTCGCTATAGCACCTCGGTCATCACTGAGGCCAACTGGGATACGGCTACACAGGTAAGCACTGAACCAGTGCCGGGCACGCCTGGAACAATGGAGTCCATGCAGGTGAGTGGCCTGCAGCCGAACACCACCTATTACTTTGCCATTAAGGTGGGGGATGATGATGGAAACCTGGTTTCGGGGCTTTCCAATGTATCCTCGTATGCCACCGCCCTGGGTGCGGTCTTGCAGCTTACACCGGAAGTGCTGCCGGCGGTCACGCTGGAGCAGGATGGGGTGGGGTTTCAGACGCTCACGCTTGCCAATGGCGGCGATGAACCGTTGAACTTTGCCATTGCGGTGGAGAATTATACCAACCCCCTCGCGCTGGCAATTGTGGATTCCGCTATTCCCATACTGGAACTGTCCAAAGATGAAACTGACCCCAGGGTGGGGTCTCCGGTTGTACGGGGCTTTGGTGGTCCCGATGCTTTTGGCTACCAATGGAAAGACAGCGATGAAATGGGTGGGCCGGTTTTTGACTGGGTTGATATTTCCGCCACCGGAACGCTGGTTACCGGCCTGGGTGACGATAATTTCGTCGGGCCATTCCCGTTGGGAATACGTTTTGATTTTTACGGGCTTGCCCAGTCGCAGTTTTACGTTCAATCAAACGGTATCATCAGTTTTGATGGTCACTACTATAACTACAATAATCAACCGATACCGAATGTCGATGCACACAATAATATGATTGCATGGATGTGGGATGACCTCTACCCATCATCATCGGCTCGTGTGTATTACCAGCAGGTGGATGTAAATCGCCTGGTTATCCAGTTTGAAAATTATGGTGAGTACTCCGGTTCCGGTCTGGTGGATGCGCAGCTGATTCTATACCGCAATGGACGGATAAAAATTCAATATCGTCAATTCCGCAATGGTATGGATGTATCGGGTTCCACCATCGGCATCGAAAATGCGGATGGCACCGATGGCTTGCAGGTTGCCTTCAATACCGCCTATCTGCACGATAACCTGGCCATTCTATTTACTCCATCGCCTTTATGGCTGAGCGCGGATGTAAACAGTGGCGTAGTGCTTCCGGGGGATTTTTCCACCATTACGCTGCAGTACAATGCGATAGATCTGGATGTGGGCGCCTATTCGGCCAATATCGTCATTGCATCGAGCGATGCCGCCGCTTCGCAAATTGAATTGCCGGCAAGCCTGCAGGTCACGCCGGATACCACGCCACCGGGTATGGTTACGGACCTTTCTTTTTCCAGTGTATCTTTTGACTCCCTTCAATTGCATTGGACGGCCGTAGCGGATAATGGCACGGTGGGGAAACCCGCGCTTAACTATGATCTGCGATACTGGCAATCGGCAGTAGGGGATTGGGCGAGTGCTGTTCCGGTCAGTGGCGAACCGGTGCCCGGCTTCCCGGGGACCATGGAATCCATGCGGGTGACAGGGCTGAATCCCTCCACCACCTATTATTTTGCACTGATCACAGAAGATGATATTGGCTTGCAATCCCCTATATCCAATATCCTGGCAGTGGACCTGTTGGCACCTCCAGTGATTGGGATTGCCCGCGATGCCATTGCAGAAACCCTGCAGCAGGGGACATCATCCAACCGGGTTATTCCGGTCAGCAATGACGGTCACTATCCATTGCAGTTTACCGTTTCACTGTCGGAAATATCCGATCCCAGCAGTGGTACTGCTCCAACACTTACGCCATTCACGCCCAGCCAGGTGGATGACAACATCTATCAGGCACTGGATGAGCATGAAATGGTCCCGGGGCAAATACTGGTTCGTTTCAAACCGGGTGTTCAGGGCAGGGAAAAGGCGGATATGCGACGCAATGTGCAATCCACACTGAAGAAAAAAATCGATACATTCAACATGGAAGTATGGGAATTCCCCGGAAAATCAACAGCGGGTCTCCTCAATAAAGTCAAGGCAATCAAAGCCAACCCCAATGTGCTGTATGCAGAACCGAACTTTGTGGTTTCCACAAAAGCCATACCCAATGATCCCGGTTTTGCAGATCTGTGGGGTTTGCATAACGAAGGTCAGACTTCCGGGTTGCCGGATGCCGATATTGATGCCCCGGAGGCCTGGGAATTCACCACCGGAAGTGAAGATGTAGTCGTGGCCGTTATCGATACCGGCGTGGATTATTTACACTCGGACCTGGCCGCAAATATGTGGAGAAACCCAAATGAAATTCCCGGGAACAATGTCGATGACGATAATAATGGCTACGTAGATGATATTTACGGTTACGATTTTTCCTATAACGATGCTGATCCATCCGATGGCCATTATCATGGCACTCATGTGGCGGGAACCATTGGCGCAGTTGGTGATAACAGTATCGGTGTTGCGGGTGTGAGCCACAGGGTTCGCATCATGGCGGTGAAATTTCTGAGTGATTCCGGCTCAGGAACCACGGCCGATGCCATAGATGCCATCGTCTATGCCGTTACCAATGGCGCAAATATACTGAATAACAGTTGGGGAGGGGGCGCGTTTTCTGTAGCCCTGGAGGAAGCGATCGCCTATGCACTGGAAAATGATGTTTTATTCGTGGCTTCCGCAGGCAACGATGGGCGCAACACGGATATCAGTCCCCAATACCCTTCCAACTATGATCTTGACAATGTACTGTCGGTGGCAGCCAGCGATCACAATGATCAGCTTTCCTATTTTTCCAACTGGGGAGCCACTTCGGTCCATATTGCGGCACCTGGCGAAGATGTCTACAGCACCAGTCCGGGAAACAGCTATCGAACCTTGAGTGGCACTTCCATGGCGGCCCCCCACATTTCCGGAGCTGCGGCCTTGTTGAAAAGCTATAACGCCTCATTGACCGCCCTGGAATTGAAGGAGCTATTGATGTCCGGCTCGGACCAGATCGCCTCCATGAATGGTCGTGTGGTATCTCAGGGAAGATTGAATATTGCCAACGCGCTTGCCCTGGCTGGACCCGATTGGGTGCGACTGACCGGGCTTACCTTTGCTACGGTAGACCCCGGTCAAACCCTGGATGTCCACCTGGAATTCAATTCCAGCGATACGGTTGTGGGTGAATATCTGGCAGAACTCCTGGTTTCATCCAATGACCCGGTGAGTCCCTCGATTCAGGTACCGGTTTCACTCACGGTACTCCCCGATTGCTGTCCGCCTGCCCAGGTTAATGACCTGACTCTGGCTAATGTCACTTCAGGTAGTGTCACTATGGTCTGGTCTGCGGTGGGGGATGACGGGCTTGCAGGTTCAGCACAGGCATACGACTTGCGCTACAGTACATCGCCAATCAGCGAAGCCAATTGGGATCTGGCTTCACAGGCGTCAAATCTGCCGGTTCCCTCGGCCAGTGGTACCGCTGAAACCTATACCCTTAGCGGTATCCAGCCCAATACTACGTATTGGCTTGCCATCAAGGCGCGGGATGATTCCAGTCAATATTCGCCACTTTCAAATGTCATCATGTTCACAACGCTGGTTCCGGCCAACATCGAAGTTTTGCCGGTAGTGATTCCGGATATGACCGTAAACCGGGGAGGCAGTGCAAGCCAGTTGCTGCAGCTATCCAACTCCGGCGGTGAAGTGCTCAATTACACCATCAGTACCGGTGACTACCAAAGTCCCCTGGTGCCGGTATATGTGGATCTTCAAATTCCTGTGCTGGATGAGATCAAGGGGCAGGGAGATACGCGCAGCGGGCAAGCGGTGACACAGGATACCGGAGGGCCGGATGCCTTTGGCTATCGCTGGATAGACAGTGATCACCCTGGCGGGCCTGTGTTCCAGTGGCAGGATATTTCCGCCACGGGTATTCCGGTAGCGGGTTTGTCTGATGATAATTTTGCCGGGCCTTTCCCCATAGGTTTTGAATTTGATTTTTATGGTGCAGGACAATCGCAATTTTATATCCAGTCCAATGGTCTGATCAGCTTCGATGGCTATTACTATACCTATGGTAACCAGCCTATACCGAGGGCGGGAACCCCGAACCATATGATTGCCTGGATGTGGGATGATCTCTATGCGAGGTCATCTTCACGTGTCTATTACCAGCAGGTGGATGCCAACACGCTGGTGATTCAATTCCAGAACTATGGTGAATACGGTGGTTCCGGGTCAGTGGATGCGCAGGTGATTCTTTATAGGAATGGAAATATAAAGATTCAGTACCATCGTTTTTATAACGGTATGGATGTGCTTGGGGCGACGGTGGGTATCGAGAATGCCGATGGCAGCGATGGCTTGCAGGTGGCCTTCAATACACCCTATCTGCACGATAATCTGGCACTGTTGTTTTCCAATGCCTCCCACTGGTTGAGCGTGGATGTGGCTAGTGGCGCAATACCTCCCGGGGGTGCACAATCCGTACAGCTTGGCTATCAGGCCGGCGACTTACCCATAGGTGGGTATTCTGCAGCCATCACCATTGCAAGTGATGACCCCGATTTGCCGCTGATCACCATGCCGGTGACCATGACGGTCTTCAATCCGCTGGTGGCGGATGCTGGCGGTCCCTATGCGGGTAATGAAGGAGCAGCGATTTCCCTGTCCGCTGCGGCTTCAAGGGGTGCTTCCGGTGCTACGCTGGAAT
>CBDUNQ010000125.1:0-6569 GCA_965368625.1 uncultured Gammaproteobacteria bacterium | reverse complement strand
GGGAGAGCTGGGAATCCGGGTATATGAAAATGTATCCGCGGAGGGCTGGAAACAGTGGCTGGAACGGTTGACCATTATCATCAACGAAAATGGACTGAGCACCGCCGACCCGGCCAGCATCGCGATCATTGAAGAACACATGAAAGGTTTTTTATTCGGCGAATCCGAGATGGGCTCATTGCCTCAGGGTTTCACCCCACCGGGCGCAAAAAAATAAGCATCACCCGCGCTCACTTCGCGTCAAGCCGTGGGCATCCTGCAGGTATCCGCCACACTCCTCCGGTTATCCCTTACCCATTTTCCAGAGGGGCGCAACCACTACCTTCAGTGCATCCTGCGCGGCCCGCAAGGCCCGCTCCACCTGGTCTGCATCCGGCGCACGGGCAAATACAAAACCCAGGTAGCGATTGCCATCGGGCAAAGGCTGCAATTCATAGCCTTCGCGAACGGCAATAAGGACTTCTTCCACAAAGGGTACCGCCTGGGCTGCCATCACCCCTTCCACACGTCGCAATATGCCCGCTTCCCGCGTAGGCAACATGAGTACACCGGCAGCCCCAGCCGGTGATTCAAGCGACAGTGGCCTGCCCAGCGCCTGCTGTAATACCAGTGACTCCAGGCTATGCCCTGTGCCCAGTGACAACAGGCGGCTACAGTATCCGCCGATGGTGCGGGAAGCCACTTCCATGATCCAGGCATCTTCATGAAAAAAACGCAGTTCCGCATGTACCGGCCCTTCCTGCAAGCCGTAGGCCTGACAGGCTTGCTGTACCCGCTTGCGGGCACGTTCCAACCAGGCAGCCGAATGCCGCGAAGGACTGATGTAATAACTTTCCTCAAAGTAAGGACCGTTCATGGGTTCCGGTTTATCAAATACCGTCAACACACGCAGGCACCCTCCCTGCAGCAAGCCCTCCAGGGCAATTTCCACACCGGGAATAAATTGCTCCAGTAACAAGGTTTGGGCCTCTTCAGGATCCTGGTGATTCTGCTGCTGCAAAATACTCTTGATGCGCTCAATGGCGGCCTGCAACTGTGGGGGATCATCCACACGGATCACACCAAGGCTACCGGAAAGGGCGATGGGCTTGATCACTGCCGGGAAAGGAAATCCGCGTACCTGTGGCGCCAGGCTTTGCTCAAGGTCCAGTACACGAAAGGCCGGCACCGGTATGCCAGCTTCGTGTAAACAATGCCGCGCCAGATCTTTGCGACGTGAACGGCGGGCGGCTTGGGGAGGGTTGCAGGGAAGGCCCAGGGCACCCGCCACGCGACTGGTGAGCACCACAGAGGCATCATCCGTAGCCACAACACCATCGATGGGCCATTGATGAGCGAAATCCAGTAATGGTTGCAGGTCACTTTCCCCCTGTATGGGAAAATGCAAACCCTGTAGCCGCCCACTGACCAGGGCTTGCTCGCCTTCCGAGACCAGTACCAGTTCGATTTGTAATGCCTGCGCGGCGGCAACATAAGCCGCTGTACGATAACTGTGTGCCGGGGCCACTAACAACAGGCGGCCCTGAGTTGGATGCGCGGCTACCGCGGCCGCGGGGGGAGGTGATGTCACAATGGACTGTTCAGGTAGTCGCCGCCGCGCTCACACCAGCCACGGCGCACAGCGCAGTACTAGGCACAGCCTCCACCGGCAGCACCACAGCCACCGCAGGCACCTGAGCCGCCCGTGGCTGAAAACACATTATTGAAAACGAAACTGGCACCCGTAGGACGGTCCACGAAATCGATTTCCACCCCACGGAGAAAGTTCAGGGCAACGGCATCAATGTAGACATCAAAGCCTTCGCCACTGAGTACACAATCGTTATCCAGTCGCTTGTCGGTAAAGGTCATGCCATAGCCCATGCCGCCACAGCCACCACCGGAAACAAAGATACGGATTGCCGTCACTTCATCATCCATATCGGCAAACAGTTCCGCCATTTTGCTGCGTGCCCCCGGGGTAAGGCGCAAATCCTGCTCACCAATGTCATGGGAAAATGCCACTGCCGTTGTCATGGGTCACCTCAATAATATTGTTTGCCTGTTGGCCAGGACGACATTCTATCACTCTATTCGGGTACCGAAAACGCACCACCACCAATAGACCAAGCGCCAGACCAAGCGGCACAAGCCAAGGGCATGGATGGGCCGTGGCGTAGGCCCCGACCGTTCACTTGGGAAAACAGGCTTGTCTCGTGGAAATTCAAGGGAAACCCCTGTGGGACCCGGTGACAGGCGCGCTACAGCCATCTTCCCGTATTTATTTTAATGCGAATCATTTGCATTTAGTTTTTGTTTACTTATAATGCTTCACATTACGAAATCGCCTGTACGCAAGGCCCCAGCCAACCCAGACCATACTGAGGAGTCATTACGAATGAAGATTTACTCTGCGCTTGCCACTTCCCTGGCAGCCCTTTTGTCGACCCAGGCACTTTCCGCAGCCGAAATGCCCTCTGCTGAAGAAATGTGGCGTATCATTCAAGAGCAACAGCGGGAAATCCAATCCCTGAAAAATGCCCAGCAAGCCACCGATGAAAAGGCCGAGGCAGCCGTGGTAGCCGTGGAAAACCAGTCATCCACACGAGGGGGATCCGCCGCCTGGGCGGAAAACACCCAGATCGGTGGCTATGGCGAGTTGCACTACAACAACCTGGACGGCGAAGGGGGTGCCAGTGACAAGGATGAAATCGATTTTCACCGCTTCGTGCTGTTCTTTGGTCACCAGTTCAATGATCGCATTCGCTTCTTTTCCGAACTGGAACTCGAACACAGCATTGCCGGCGATGACAAGGTAGGCGAAGTGGAACTGGAACAGGCCTATGTGGAATTCGACCTCAACGACCAGCACCGTGCCCGCGCCGGTATGTTCATCCTGCCGGTGGGTATCATCAATGAAACCCACGAACCCAACACCTTCTATGGCGTAGAACGCAATTCAGTGGAAAAAGACATTATTCCCAGCACCTGGTGGGCCGGCGGTGTGAGCCTCAGCGGTGAACTGGCACCTGGCTGGAGTTATGATGCCGCCCTGCATGAAGGTTTGAACACCGATGCCGGCAGTAGCTACAAGATCCGCAGTGGCCGGCAAAAAACCGGGGAAGCCCGTGCTGACGACCTGGCCTTCACCGGGCGGATCAAGTGGACCGGCATGGCAGGCCTGGAACTGGCAGCCACCTATCAGCACCAGTCCGATATCACCCAGAGCCTGGATGCCAGCGCCGGTAGCGCAGATCTGCTGGAAGTGCACGCTGTCTATAACAGTGGCCCCTTTGGTGTGCGCGCGCTGTACGCCCTCTGGGATCTGGATGGTACTGGACCCGCCAGCATCGGAGCTGATGAACAGATGGGCTGGTATATCGAACCTTCCTACCGCTTCAATGACCGCTTTGGTGCCTTTGCCCGCTACAGCTTATGGGACAATGCCGCCGGGGATAATGCCGACAGCGAGAAAAAGCAGATTGATGTAGGCCTGAATTACTGGCCACACCCGGACGTGGTATTGAAAGCCGATTACCAGCAACAGGATAACGACAACGGCGCCAATCAGGATGGCTTCAATCTGGGTGTTGGTTACCAGTTTTAATTCTCTGCCAATCCTACCCGGGGCGCGTTACACTGCGCTCCGGGTTTTTTCGTTTATGAAGAAAATTATGTCTCGTTTCCTCATGTTCCTCTGCGTGCTGCTATCGCTATCCAGCCTGGCCCTGGCTGAATCCATCTATCAGGAACCCAATGCCTTTCTGGAAGAAGTGTTTGCCACTCAGGTACCGGAGCCCAAGATGCTGTGGCTGACCGGGGAGCGCAAGCAAGCGGTACACAATCTTCTGGACCATGATTACGGCAGCCTGCGCATCCGCTACTGGGGCAACGCAGAACGCAGTGCCTGGATACTGGATGAAATCGGCAAGGAGCACCCGATCACCACCGGTATTGTAGTGAAGGATGGAAAAATCGAGTTGGTCCGCGTACTGATTTTTCGTGAAAGTCGCGGCTGGGAAGTGCGTTACCCCTTTTTTACGGATCAATTTCAACAGGCGACCCTGACTACAGAGCAGCAACTGGATCGCTCCATCGATAACATTTCCGGTGCCACTCTCTCCGTACGCGCACTCACCAAGCTGGCGCGTATGGCACTGTATCTCGCTTCGCAACTGGAAGCAGCCCATGTCCCATAGTCATCACCGTCATAAGCGGAACAAGGTACGCTCTCTTCATCTATGGCATCGCTATACCGGCTTGAGTGTGGCTGTGCTGGTGGTGATTCTCGCCATCAGTGGAATACTGTTGAATCATACTGAGAGCTTTCAGTGGGACCGCCGCTATATCAGTAATGGCTGGTTACTGGATTGGTATGGCATCAAAGCACCTGAGCAAGTGCAACACTATCCTCTGGGCAAGCAATCACTCACCTTGTTTGGCAACCAGCTTTATTTTGACGATCAACCCCTACCCGGAGAATTTCAAAAGATGCAGGGTGCGCTGGCCAGTGACGACTTGCTGGCGGCCGCCGTGGATAGCAGCCTGCTACTGATCACCCACAAAGGTGAATTGATTGAGCAACTGGATAGCCGCCACGGCTTACCGATACCCATTGCTGCCATGGGCATCACACCTCAGGGCATTGCCGTTGTACAGGTCAATGGAAAAGTATTGGAAACCGATGCCGACTGGTTGCGCTGGACCCCCTTTAACGGGGACCCTGCGGCTATTTCCTGGGCTCGCTCCGATACGCTGCCCGCCGGACTGGAAGCCACGCTCACCCGGCAATTCCGCTCCCATATCATTCCCATGGAAAGGGTATTGCTGGATTTGCACAGCGGACGCATCTTCGGTGCCTATGGAGTATGGCTCATGGACCTGGCGGCCTTGCTGATGATACTGCTTGCCGCCAGTGGTGCATGGATGTGGTACCGGCGCAGACGCTGAAGTTTTGCTGGCAATGAATCCACCGGCATTTCCCCATTACATCATGGATTGCAGGTAATTCTGTTCGCCCACTTTCTCTATCAATTCCAGCTGTGTTTCCAGCCAGTCAATGTGTTCTTCTTCACTGGCCAGGATGTCTTCAAACAGTTCCCGGCTGACAAAGTCACTGCAGGTTTCACAGTGGGCCACGGCATCGCGCAAAAGAGGCACGGCTTCTTGCTCCAGTTGCAAGTCACAACGCAACATTTCCCGGGGATTTTCGCCAATATGAAGTTTGCCAAGATCCTGCAGGTTCGGTAACCCTTCAAGGAAAAGGATGCGCTTGATCAAGGCATCGGCATGTTTCATTTCATCAATGGATTCATGATATTCATGCTCATTGAGTGCCTTGAAACCCCAGTTCTCATACATACGGGCATGCAAAAAATATTGATTGATGGCGGTAAGTTCATTCTTCAAGGCTTTATTCAGAAACTCGATTACCTTGGCGTCACCTTTCATGTCCATTCTCCTGTGGCCATCTGTTCCGGAAAACAAAAAAAATCCACCACCGCCCCCACAGGGCAATGGTGCTAACGGTAACTGAAGATAGCCTTTTCGGCGGTCGCCGAAAAGGGCTTATTGACTATTCCTTGATTACTACTCCGCGGGATTGGCTATTCCAAGGAGATTGATTATTCCATGGGAGCGGCGCGCATCTGCAGGGAATCCTGCACGATACCCCGGGCGCACTGTGCGCATTTGCCACACTGGGTTGCCAGGCCATAACGCTGACTAAGATCCCGTACATGCTGCACACCACCCTCGGCCACGGCCGAGCGGATCTGACCACAGGTAATGCCTTTACAAACGCACACGTACATATCGCCACCTATTCAAAACATGTTGGCGCTATTCTACATACGAATGAGAATGATTGTCAATACTATGAAGATACGAAATGGAGTAAAAACCGGGGATCATCACCTTCCGGTTCACGGAAAAAATCTATAATTAATTGAATTGTATGGATTAAATATCACAAGAGCGAAACCATCCGTCACGACCCTGCAAAAAAACAGGGCCCCTGCTGATCTACAGACAGGGGCCCTGCTTCTAGCGCAACCGGGCTCAGGGCCGGCGGCTACCCCGATTGTTGAAACCATCCAGACCGGGACCGGCCGGTATACGGGAGGTGCCCTGCAGTGAAGAATCCGGCATTTCAAACCCCTGCACATTGGGTGTACCCTTCATGGCCGGCTGCCCCATGGCCTTGCTGGGTGGAAACGCCGGCATGCGCTCCGCGGCCTTGGAAGACCGATGCTCCAGAGCCTGGCTGTTGGCCGGAAAACTCTGTGGAATGCCCCCGGAAATGGCCTGAGCACTCAGACCGAGACTGGCCACGGCCAGTACTGCTACTGTCATTATTTTTTGCACGATACCCTCCCTAGTGCCTTATGGTTGATGGTTATCCTCACCGCTTCATGCAGGTACCACGCCAGTAGAGCGAACCTCATTGCAAACAGTGGCTTAGCGGCACAGCACCACGGGCCAGCCGAAGGACCATGGGCTGACTGTCAGATTTTCTGACTGGGTAACGGGCTTCCCCCTGGCGTGACAGGTCACTGAATTGGCTTTTTATTCATGCGCTTAAGTTGTTG